>DASWKT010000339.1:0-2781 GCA_036396515.1 Anaerolineales bacterium
CTTGATCCAGGAAACGATCAAGATCATGCGTCGGGAGGGAGTCGAAGGATCCATCGTCAATGTCGGCAGTGTGTCAGCCTATGGCAGTATCCCTGTTCTCATGGCTTATGCTACTTCAAAGGGCGCGCTGATGACCCTCACGAAGAACGTAGCATACGCTGTCATGCGCCATCGCATCCGGATCAATATGCTCAATATCGGCTGGATGGACACGCCTGGTGAAAATCTCATTCAACGCAAATATCACGATGCTGGAGACGACTGGCTCGAAAACGCAGAGACAGGTATGCCGTTTGGCCGCCTGCTCAAACCAGAAGAAGTGGCCCATGCCGTCGCATTTATTGCCTCTGAGGAGTCAGGCATGATGACCGGTTCGATTGTCGATTTCGATCAATCTGTGCAAGGCGCTGGCTCACAACCGATACCCCAGTAGATGAACGGTACTCGTGTCCCTACGTTGGGAGTTTGAACAACCAAGAATGAACGCCGTTCCTAGGTAAGGCGTGGTAGAAAATCGTAAGGATAGATAAATTTTCTTGGCTTAATGAAACGATAATCCTATAAAACTCGAGAGCCAAAGATTTCGGAGAAAACAATGATCAAATTTGCATTGTTTGGAGCTGGATTTATCGGCAAAATTCATGGCGCCAACATTGCCAAACACCCTCAGGCAGAACTCGCGTATATCTATGACGTTAATGCTGCGGCGGCAGAGCAGCTGGCGGCGCAACTGGGCTCGCAGGTAGCAGCCAGCCCCGAAGAAATTTGGGGTTCCGATGTTGATGCGGTACTGATCGCTTCCTCGACCAACACTCATGCCGATTTGTTGAGCGGCGCGATTCAAGCCGGGAAGCCTACCTACTGCGAAAAACCGATTGACCTGGATATTCATCGCGTCAAGGACGTGGTGCAGCAAGCCCAGCAAACGGATCTTCCTATTCTCATTGGCTTTAGTCGCCGCTTTGATGTCAATCATTGCGGAGTTCGGCAAGCCCTGCAAAACGGAGAAATCGGCAAATTGGAGATGATGCATATCACCTCGCGCGGACCCCAGCCGCCCCCGCTGAGCTATGTAAAAGTTTCTGGCGGGCAGCTCCGCGATCAAACCATCCATTTCTTTGATATGCTGCGCTGGTTGGCTGGCGAAGATCCGGTGGAGGTGTACGCGACAGGCGCGGCTTTGATTGACCCCGCGATTGGCGAAGCCGGTGATGTGGACACCTCCATGGTCATTTTGAAATTCGCCAGTGGGGCATTGTGTCATATTGATTGCAGCCGCCGCGCCGACTATGGTTACGATGAGCGGGTAGAGGTGTTTGGTTCAAAAGGAATGGCGCTCTCGGGGCGCAAACCTCGCCGTGAGGTCACACTTTATCAGGGAGAAAAGGTAATTTCAGATGGCTTGCATCCCGGCTGGTTTGAACGGATGGAACCCACCTTTTATGAAGCGCTGGACGCGTTCATCAAAGCCGTGCAGGGTGAAAAAACGGAGTATCCCACGCTATGGGACGGGTTGATGGCGCAAGTGATTGCAGAAGCAGCTGTTGATTCGTTGAAAACAAATCAGCCTGTCAAAATCACATATTGGTCGTCTGAAAAACTGAGTAATTAACATCCGAAGCATGAAAACAAAAACCAATTCTCAAACCGTTTCAGTAGGGGTCATCGGCACAGGCGGCATGGGTACGCGTCATGCACTTAACTTACACCGGGCAGTAGGCGGCGCGTGGGTCGCTGCGGTTTATGATCTAGATCAGGATCGCGCCCGGCAGGTGGCTGGGATGTGTGGTCAAGCTCTCGTGTTTGAGGATCCTGAACGCTTAATCGATGATTCGCACGTGGATGCGGTCGTGATCGCTTCGCCAGACGACACCCACGCCGGGTTGACACTGGCGTGTCTCCGAGCTGGCAAACCTGTTTTGAGCGAAAAACCACTGGCGACTACAGTGGAAGATGCTGTGCGCGTGCTCGATGCTGAAGTGGCGCTTGGTCAGCGCCTTGTCTCAGTCGGATATATGCGGCGCTTCGATCCGCAGCACATGGCAGTGAAAAGGGCTGTGGCTGATGGCGCTTTGGGCCGCCCACTCCTGTTCAAAGGAGTGCATCGCAATGCTGCTGTTCCGTATGGCATCACAGGTGAAACGATCCTGATCAACTCTGCCGGGCACGACTTTGACTCGACGCGCTGGCTATTGGGCGAGGAAGTGCAGGAAATGTTTGTGCGCGGCTTGCGGTCGCGCGCAGACCTTCATCCGGACACGAGGGATTTATTATTGATCGAGATGGCATTGACGAACGATTCTCTGGCTGTCATTGAAGTGTATGTCAATGCCGACTATGGATATGAGGTTTCTGCCGAGGTTGTTTGTCAGCGTGGTTCTGCTATTACCACGCTGGCAGATACTGCCCTGGTACGGTCTGAGGCGCAGCGCGCACACCCGGTCCCCAAAGACTGGCTGGCGCGTTTCCAGAATGCCTATGTACTGGAAGTCCTTGAATGGGTCGAATCCATTCAGGAGGGGCGACCCTTCTGTGGCGCCAATACGTGGGACGGTTACATGACGATGCTCATAACAGGCTCGTCCATCGAGTCGTTCCGTAGCGGTACTGTTAAATCATTTGAGGTACCGTGCAAGCCTGCGCTGTACCCGTGATCAGGAAAAGATCATGTCGAAGCAAGTAAAGATCGGCATCGTCGGTACAAGTTGGTGGACCGACTCCATGTATATGCCCGCGCTGACCAGACATCCCAATGCCGATGTGCGTGCCATTGTCGGAAGA
>DASWKT010000340.1:0-28688 GCA_036396515.1 Anaerolineales bacterium
GCCTTCTCCTCGGGTTTCGGTTTCGAACCAATCTCCACCATCTGCACCTGCACCTGATACCGTTTTTCGCCGATTTGGATTTTGGTCATCCCGAAAAAACCTCTTGAACCAGTCTTGAAGAGTTTTTCGTCGGCGGTCAACATGCCTACTACTTTGTCATTATCCTTAATCTCAACTGAAAGCATGATGATTCTCCTTTGATATCCGAGATTCACACCTGCACTGCGACTGAAAGGAGTGCAGCGCAAGTGTGACTGCGCTCGTATCATCCCCACACTTTTCGGGAGAATGACAGTGCGTAAAGCGGCTTACCGTGTCATTTCCTCAATTCCATACGGGAATCCATACTCTGCCATCTTTTCCATAAACGGGACGGGCCCAAAAGCTTCGGGCCCGAGCACGCCGACGCCTTTCCAAACTTTATGCTCGAGCAAATCCATGGTGATAACGGCAGTAAACGCGGTCTGCGCGACAACCGCCTGACACCCCCACGTTTTCATGCATTCTTCGTTGTCGGCGACTTGATACAGATATACTTCTTTCTTCTTTCCGTCTTTCGTGCCCTTCACCCATGTGCCCGCGCAAGTCTTGCCGTGCATCCTGTCGCCGAGATGAGCGGGATCAGGCAAACAGGCAGCCACCACATCGCGCGGCGCCACCTGCACACCCTTTACATTGATCTTTTCTTTGTTGTCGAGCCCGAGCATGCGCAGGGTTTTGAGCACAGTAATGAATTGGTCGCCGAGCCCGTACTTGAATGTGACACGGTTCGCTTTTACCCAGCGGGGCACAAGCAGAACCTCCTCATGCTCCACATTCACAACGTCAATAGGGCCAATTCCTTCAGGGAATTCAAAGGTCTCATGTTCAGAGAATGGTTCAGTTGTAAACCAGCCCTTGTCCTTTTCCCAAACAACAGGCGGATTCAAACATTCCTCAATCGTGGTCCAGATCGAGAAGCTGGGCGCAAACTCATAGCCGTCGATTGTAAGATTCGCACCATCCCGAATCCCGATCTCTTCGATATCATCGAAAAGATGATCCTGGGCATAACGGGCGAACACATCTGCCATGCCAGGCTCCACGCCGAAGCCCACTAATGCCAGCAGGCCTTTCTGTTCCCACTCCGCGGATTTATCAAACTGATAATCACCAAGCTTTATGCCCGTCTTGCGGAACGGGTCTTCTGGATCCGGCTCGGACAAGGTCATTGCCATATCCATATACATTACACCTGCATTATAGGCTGCATCGAAAATCTGTTTGTTGAAGACAGGATCGACCGCGTTCATGATAAGGTCAATGTTGTATTTCTTCGCGAGCGCTTCAACGCTTTCCTGCCGGCTCGCATCGATGAATTCCACTGGGAAGCGCTCGTTATCTCCAAGTTTTTTCTGCACTTCCTCGGCGCGCTTGACGTTGAAATCCGCAAGCACCATCAACTCCATCCACTCACGTGGTTTGGCGATTGCCGCGATGGCCTCCCCTACTCCCCCTACCCCTACGAGTAAAACTCGCATAAACTCCTTTCGATTGGCTCCGCCTTCCGTCATATTGCGGGGCGGACAAGTCTGTTTGATCTCGAACAGCTCTACGGTTCAGAATAAAATGGGTTTTTCAAGATAGGCGGCAGGCAATCTGCCGCCTATCCTTTGATACGCTAGCTTCCAGCAGCAGCCTTGAATTCCGTCCAGATACGGTCGTAGAGTTCGAGGGCCTCCCCTACATCTTCGATCCACTGCAAACGTGACTCGACTTCCGCAGGCGGATAGATGCTTTCGTCAGCCAAAATGTCCGGGTCAATGGACTCTTTGGCTGCGGCATTGGGAGTGCCATATCCCACAAATTCGGCGTTCTGCGCAGCAATCTCCGGGTAGTGGACGTAGTTCATAAAGACCATGGCAGTGTAGGCATTTGGCGCTCCTACCGGAACGGCCATATTATCCTGCCAAATTGTGCACCCTTCCTGGGGGATAACATAGGTGATACCTTCACGACCACCGTAATCAGGCAAACCTGCCAGGATCGCGTCGCCCGTCCACATATGTGCCAGAACAGTTTCACCTGAAATGATCAAATCATCATTGGTCTGGCTGTCATAGGCTTTCACACACTTGGACTGTTCGATGAGCAGATTCTTGGCTTCTTCAAGATGCGCAGGATCGGTATCGTTGATGGAATAGCCCAAATACATAAGGGCGGCGCCGATCGTCTCGCGCTCATCGTCAAGCATACTAATCTGCCCACAATAGGGTGAATCGGGGTCGAACATCATGCTCCAGGATTCCTGGACATCGGTAACCACATTTGTATCGACTGCAAAGCCCGATGTTCCCCAGAAATATGGCACGGTGTATTTTTGATCGGGGTCAAAGTATTGATTGACGTTCAACCCTTCCATGTTCTGGATGTTGGAAATAACATCGTAGTCAAGTTCCATTAACATCCCTTCATCAACCATGATCTGCACCATGTAATCGGAAGGGACGACAATATCGTAGTCAGCGCCGCCTGCTTGCAATGTGGCAAGCAGCGTTTCGTTCGAGTCGAAATTGGTTTCGGTGACTTTTACACCGCACTCCTGCTCAAATTGATCCTTGATGGCCGGGTCAATATATTCAACCCACGTATAGAGGAAAATCTCGTCCGCGAGCTGTGATGTATCTCCGCAGCGTTCAGCCGTCTCACCATCAGTTGGAGCCTCAGTTGCCTGCGGCGCTTCAGTCGCTGGGGCCTCAGTTGCTAGTGCTTCTGTTGCAGGAAGCTCGGTCACTGGCATCTCTGTTGCTGCAGGGGTTTGTGTTTCGCCTCCTCCACACGCGGCCAATATCATTGAAGCAATGATGATTGTGTAATTCAGATACTTCTTCATTTTCTCTCTCCTTTTTTACTTACTTTACATCTGTTGCTCAGCACCAAATCTTAAACGACCAATGATCTTACTTCCAACGCATCACCTCCTTTCCTCAAGATAGGAGTAACACTGCCGAGAGAAACGCCGCAGTGGCGGTAATGAATATGGTAATCCATGCAAGTATCTTGCCAGGGGTATTGACTTCAGCCAGTTCTTCAAGGAAACTTTTATACAGACGCCAGATCCAGATAAAAGCTGCAAGCAGAATTAATCGTACTACTAATGCACCGACCGTCAACGCACCGGGCGCAAAGAGCGCCGGAAGGCTAAACAGACCAAACAATCCGAGCCCCAAGGCTGCGCCAATGGACATCCCTTTCGTATATAGGGGCCCTCCGTTCTGGGCCGTGAGTGAAAGCCCGACCAGCCCTATCGAACCAACAAGCAGCGCGGTCGAGAGGGCATTGATCTCCGGCGTCACCCCGCGGCGCACAAGTGAATAAATATATAACGGCATGGTCTGTTCCCGGATGCCTTTTGTGAACGCTGTAATGAGATAGTCGTCCAGGGACAGAGTGAACGCCATCAATGCGCCGCCAATGATACCCGGCATAAGCAATGGCAATGTTACTCGCTGGAAGGTCTGCCATTCGTCTGCACCCAAGTCTGCCGCGGCCTCCTCCAACGTGCGGTCAAAATCGGCGAGACGGGCACGCACGATCACATACACAAATGGAATATCAAATGCAATGTGTGAGATCGTTATGGTGTGAAGACCAGTTGTCCCTCTGATTCCAACGGTATTTTGCAGGAAGGGGAACAATGCCTGATTGAAGAACAACAATAGCGCGATACCCATCACGATTTCAGGGATGACGATGGGAAGGTACAGGTTCGCGTCAAATGTTGTACGGAGTCTGAAACGGTAACGTTCCATAGCCAGGGCGGTCAACGTACCGATGACCGTGGCAACGATCGTTGTGACCAAACCCACGAGCAGGCTGTTGCGGGCTGCATCGAGCAGTTCCTCATTTTGCGCCAGCGATGTATACCATTCAGTGGAGAACCCTGTAAACAGAGCGACAGAGCGTGTGTTATTGAATGAAAAGACGATGAGAACCAACACCGGCAGGTAGATAAAACCAAATACAAGGGCCGCGTTGGTACCCAGGAGCCAGTTGCCAATCCGACTCGCAAGGCGTACCTGCTGGCGTGGATACGCAGGGAACTGTGGGCTCACATCGCCCTCCGAGTTTCCTCACCGCCCGAGCGGAAGTAGGCGATCACACCAATGAGCACCATCAGCATCAGCATCAATGACATGGAGGAACCAAAGGGCCAGTTTCGCGAGACGCCGAACTGGCGGTTGATCAATGTTCCTATCATCTCGATTTTGCCGCCTCCCATAATGTCGGGTGTAATGAACGCCCCTACAACGGGAACAAATACCAGCACGAGCGCGGCAATCACTCCGGGCAACGTCATCGGGAGCATCACCCGCAGAAAGGCCCGACGCGGCGACGCGCCCAGATCCGCCGCGGCCTCCATGAGAGTATGATCGAACTTTTCAATGGAAGCATACATCGGCAGGATCGCAAACGGCAGATAACCATAGACCAACCCGACGACAACCGCAAACTCATTGAAAAGCAGATCGAGAGGCTGGTTGATCAAATGCAGTCCCATGAAGAATGAGTTGAGCAAACCTTCGGTAGCAAGCACCTGCTTAAGCGCGTAGGTGCGGACAAGGAAGTTCGTCCAAAAGGGGATAATGACCAGCACCATCAGGGCATCGCGCCAGATCTGTTTTTGTCTTGAAATAAAGTAGGAAAGTGGATAGCCAAGTAGGATACACCATAACGTCACAACGAGAGCGATACGAACCGAGTGTCCAAAGATGCCAATATAAAGGAGAGGATCACATTCCGGGCCGGCAAATTGAGAAGCACAGGCATTGAATAATTGTCTGTAATTTTCAATGGTATAAACCGGTGGAAGCTTGATGCTGCCTGCACGGCCGCGCTCCACAAAACTGATAAAGAGCACGATCAGCAATGGCAGGTTAAAAAACAAGAAAATCCAGAGCGCACCCGGGGTGATCAAGCTGAATAACTGGAATGCCTTGTTGCGCCGAAAGAATTTCAGCATGGGATTCGCCTCATTCCGTAAGTATGCGGGGGAAAGTGTACGTAAAGGAGATCGTCACTTCGTCGCCCTGATTGGAAAGCTGAGAATACCCTTGGGTCACGTTTTGCTCACGCACACGCAATTTTTGCCCACCCGCGAAACGCACACCGTAATGTGTGTCAGTACCGATATAGATCACATCCTCCACACGGCCCTTGAGGTTGTTTCCATCTTTAATCTCAAAGTTCAACCGGAGTTTTTCGGGCCGCACCGCGACCGCTACCTGCTGACCGTTTGTAAACGTTCGGCTTGACTCGACAAAGATGATGCCTGTGCCGGTAAGCTCAATTTCCACGATGGAGTCATTCTGTCCCTTCACGACCCCATCGAGAAAATTCGTCTCTCCGATGAAGTCTGCCACAAATTTATTGGCCGGGCGTTCATAGATCTCTTCAGGTTTTCCGATTTGCAGTGCAACGCCCTTGCTCATCACCGCAATGCGATCACTCATCGTCAGGGCCTCCTCTTGATCATGCGTGACATAAATAAATGTGATCCCCACTTCACGCTGGAGGGTCTTAAGCTCCAGCTGCATCTCTTTGCGTAGCTTCAGATCGAGCGCGCCGAGAGGCTCATCGAGCAGGAGCACTTCAGGTTTGTTGATCAGGGCACGGGCCAGGGCAATGCGCTGCTGCTGTCCACCGGAAAGCTGCTTGGGTCTGCGCATCTCCATCCCGGGCAGACGGACCATCTCCAGAGCTTCCGAAACGCGTTTGGAGCGCTCAGCGCGAGGCACACCCTTCATCTGCAAACCAAATTCGATATTCTGTTCAACGGTCATGTGTGGAAAAAGGGCATACTGTTGAAACACCGTATTGACCGGTCGCTGAAAAGCAGGCACCTGGCTCATCTCTTTGCCATGAATCAGGATCTTGCCTTCTGTTGGCAATTCAAACCCGGCGATCATGCGCAGGGAAGTGGTCTTGCCGCAACCCGATGGACCAAGCAAGGAGAAGAACTCACCATCCTTGATCTGCATCGTAACATGATTGACCGCTGAAAGGATACCTCCTTCCGGGGTGATGAACTGCTTTAATACATCCCGCATTTCAACAGCAAATTCCGCCATGTTATAGGCTCCTTGCAACAGATTTGAGTGTATCTTCCAGCCGTTCGAGCACTTGATCCAGTTGTTCCATTGAAATAATTAGAGGCGGCTCAATACGCACGGTTTTTGCATTCGTCAGTGTTCCTGAGACAAGCACGCCGCGTTTGAAGAGTTCAGCCGCTATCTTATAACCTATTTCAGGACTCTTGAAATGCATACCTATTAAAAGTCCTTTGCCCGTTATTTTCTCATAAATTTGCGGATATTGCTCCGCGAGTTCCTTGAGCTTTGTGATGAGATATTCGCCCTTTTGCGCGGCTTGTTCCCAGAGCCGGTCACGCAACGTCACACGGATCGCGGCGATGGCTGCGGAGCAAGCCAGCGCACCTCCCCCGGTGGTCGTTGTATGCATGAAAGGGTTTGGATACATCATCGGCCGGAAGATTTCTTCGGTGGTAACCACCGCGCTGACCGGCATTACACCCCCTCCAAGTGACTTGGCAGCTGCAATAATATCGGGCACGACATTCCAGTGATCAACGCCCCACATTTTGCCAGTACGCCCCATGCCTGTCTGTACTTCATCCGCAATCAATAAAACCCCATAGTGTTTCGTCGCTTCACGGACCCGCGGCCAGAAATCGTCTGGCGGGACGATCGCGCCAGCCTCTCCCTGGATCGGTTCGAACAAAACACCTGCCACACCGATGCCTACATTGTTACAGATCTCCAATTGTCTTTCAACCGCCTCTGCATCACCAAATGGGACGTGATAGACAGGTCCGCCATACATCATCCCTACTGGCTGGCGATAATCTGCTTTCCCCATCATCGAGAGCGAGCCCATGGTCTTGCCGTGAAAAGCCTTTACAGCGACAATAAACGCGGATTTTTGAGTATATAGCTTTGAAACCTTGATGGACGCTTCAATTGCCTCCGTGCCGCTGGCCGCAAACCAGCTGTATTTCAGATCCCCCGGTGTGACCTCTGCCATCAATTTTGCCAGTACACCTCGCAGTGGATCGATCAACTCCTGTGAAGGCATCGGCGAGCGGCCCAGTTGGGCTTTCACTGCCCGCACCACGTCGGGATGGCACCATCCAAGGTCCATCATCCCAAAACCACCCAGACAATCAATGTATTCGCGTCCCAGCACATCGCGGAAGATGGCGCCCTCACCGATCCATTCTACGGCAGCCCAGTCGCCCGCCTCGGTCACAGACTTGCGATATTCGAGCCAGCCGCGATTAAAATGCTCGGCGAAGTTCTCTTTCGATTCTTCAATAATTCCCCTTGCTTCTTCTTCTGTAAAAGTGTTCTTATTCTCGATGATATCGAGCCATCTTTCCGCGTACTGTAATGCGTGATCAAAGTTTTCTGGCACATGATTGTCCCGAACAATCGATGGTCTCACTTAAAACCTCCTGCTCCATTCCTTCGGCCATCGCTCGACAACAACCTTCTTCTGCGTAAAGAATTCGACCGCGTCCATGCCCTGTCCATGCATGTCACCATAGAAGGACTCTTTCCATCCGCTGAATGGGAAACATGCCATCGGCGCGGCCACGCCGATATTGATCCCGATATTTCCTGCCTCGGCCTCATATCGGAACCTGCGCGCCGCGTTCCCACGGGATGTAAATAGACTCGCCTGGTTTCCATAGCTTCCGGTGTTCACCAGCTCGATCGCCTCATCCACACTATTGACATGCCTGAGATGCAGCACGCGCCGGGGGTATCTTCATCGGCCGCATTGCAAAACGGCGTTTGTGCGATCAGCTGGCCTGTGGCAGGGTTGATGACACCAAAATATTCTTTGACGTTCGGCTTGATCCGTTCGCCATTTATGTAGTTCAGGATGTCCATGTTGTTCTCCAACGCATCACGGCGAATATCAAAGATCTTTTCTCGGCTCTGACATTCGCCGTTTGACCTTAGACGGTTTGCTGATCCATCAATTCCGCCAGTCCCTCATCGATCAGATTCAACCCCTCGTCCAGTTGTTCTTCCGTAATCACCAAAGGTGGGACAACGAATAGAACATTCTTGAAGTTGAATACATACACGCCATTGGCAACCAGGAAATTCTTGAGCGCAGTCAAATCCATCGGTTCCTTAGTTTCACGATTTGTCACAAGCTCCAACCCGGAGAACATCCCGATATAACGTACATCACCCACGGATGAATGTTTTGCCTTCAATTCTTCCAGTCGTCTGCCAAGGTGTTTTCCCACCCTCTTTGCATTTTCAAAAATCTGGTCCTCTTCATAAGCTTCTATCGTGGCCAGCGCCGCGGCACAGGCGAGCGCGTGACCGCTATATGTTAGTCCTGCAAATAAGACTTTATCATCAAAGAACTTCGCGATCTTTTCGCGGACGATCACCGCACCGAGCGGTATGTACCCAGATGTTATGCCTTTTGCTGTAGTGATGATGTCAGGCACGACCTTCCAGTTGTCCACTGCAAACCACTCGCCAGTCCGTCCCCATCCGCTCATGACTTCATCAGAAACAAGCAGGATTCCGTATTTATCACAGATCTCGCGCATGCGCGGCCAGTACTCGTCAGGTGGGATAATCAGCCCGTTTGTACCTGTCACCCCTTCGAGGAAAATCGCCGCGATCTGGTCCGGCCCTTCGTGCTCGATCACTTCTTCGACATGTTTGATACACTCACGATGACAGACATCGCGCGTCCAACCAAAAGGGCAACGATAGCAATACGGGTCAAGGAAATGCACGACACCTGAAATGGCGGGCTCGGCAGGCAGTCGGCGATAGTCACCGGTCAATGACAGCGCGCCGAGGGTCGCACCGTGATAAGAGCGATAGCGGGCCAGAATTTTATGTCTTCCTGTGTAGAAGCGTGCAATTTTGATTGCATTCTCATTCGCTTCCGCTCCACCGAGCGTGAAGAAAGTTTTCTTCAAATCACCGGGGGTGATTTCTGCAAGTCTCTTGCCTAGCAAACCACGCGGTTCCGTCGCCATACTGGGACTTGCAAAGGTCAACTGCGCAGCTTGTTCCTGGATCGCTTTGACAACTTTCGGGTGTTGATGCCCGACATTCGTGTTCACCAACTGTGAAGCGAAATCGAGATAGCGTTTGCCGTCTGCATCCCAAAAATAAACCCCCTCCGCTTTCGTGACAGGGATGGGATTCACCTGTCCCTGATTTGACCAGGAATAAAAGGTGTATTCCTTATTGAGATCGATGATTTCTTTCGATGTTAGCTTGGTCATATATCCTCTTTAAGCGTTGCGGACCCATCCACGGTACCGAACGTCCGCTTATTTCTGCCACACGCGAGTGCGGCCCTCCTAATCACATTTTGACTTCCTTCACAATTTCAGCATAGGTATTCAACGTCTCATCGATATCTGCATCGCTATGCTCGTAACACAGGAACCAGGGTTCGCGCGCGTCATGGTCTGGCATCACGCCGCGTGCGATGGCCCTGTCGGCCAGTCTGAGATACATCTCATGATCGCTCTTGGCCCAATCGCGCTGACAGGTAACCGCATCTACCCCTAGCGAGAATGAGAACATCGCCGGGTAACCTGTCATCACTACGGGAATGTCATTGTCTTCAAGTATATCCT
The DNA here is from genome assembly GCA_036396515.1 of Anaerolineales bacterium. Taxonomy (GTDB): domain Bacteria; phylum Chloroflexota; class Anaerolineae; order Anaerolineales; family Villigracilaceae; genus Defluviilinea. Next base: position 9,692 of record DASWKT010000340.1, read on the forward strand.
TCAAGCCGTCCATGAGGCGCTGACCGCGTTTTTCGATGGTCTCTAGAATAGGTTGAGACATCAATAAAGTAAGCGTTGCATAGGCCGCAGCAACTCCAGGCTTGTTATTTGTATAAGTCCCTCCCTGCGCGACGCCCTGTCCGATAATGGACATGATCTCGCGTTTTCCGCCGAATGCAGCGATGGGGTAGCCATTTCCCAGAGCTTTCGCGTACGTTACTAAATCCGGTTTGATACGATAAAACTCCTGCGCGCCGCCGTTTGCAATACGGAACCCGGTCTTGACCTCATCCAAAATAAAAACACAGCCATATTCTTCGGTCTTTTTGCGGATCAGTTCAAGGAATCCATCCTGTGGATTGATCGCTGCACAATTACCCTGACACGGCTCTGTAATTACCGCGGCGATTTGTTCGCCGTAAGATCGCATCACACGTTCGAAACCTTCACAGTCATTAAAGGCCAGTGTAATGATGAAATCGCGCATTGTCTTGGGGATGCCCGATGAGGCAGGCACGGGGATGGGACTGCGGCGATTCCCATACGCGTCGACAGGCGCATACGTTGACCACAAGGTGTGATCATGAAATCCATGATAATTACCTTCAAATTTCAAGATCAGATCGCGGCCCGTATACGCACGTGCAACACGAATGGCATGCATGGTGGATTCCGTTCCAGAACAGGCAAGTCGAACCATTTCAATCGCAGGTGACATCTCCACAATCATCTCTGCAACCGCGACTTCCAATTCACTGGTCATGGCGAAAAGCACACCGTTCTGAATCTCTTCGATAACTCTTTTATCGACCTCTTCGTATGAGTGACCCAAAATAATAGGACCAAATGCCATGCGATAGTCAATGTATTTCCTGCCATCCACATCCCAGAGATACGCACCCTTGGCCCTTTGGACATATGGAGTAATTCCCTCACCCCAATATCGAAAGTTGGAATTTACACCGAGCGGAATGACTCCCTGGGCGCGCTTCTGTAATGCATGAGTCTTCGGACCAAACATATGTTTCCTCCACTTGAACTAATCGGATATCGCGGTGGCATCTCGCTCGGAGATCTCTCTCACGATTCTTTCTGGGACCCGCCATTGATATACATCTTTGAGAATCAGCGGCACGATCGAAGTGGTCGTTTTGCGGACTCCAGGAACTTTGCGGATCACTTCTGTTACGAAGTGATAGATCTCTGCAGTATCTTTTGCAACAATCTGAATACTTACATCTGTTTGTCCAATTCCACAGGCTACATAGCTTACATGATCAAATTCTGCCATCTTTTTTGCCACTTCCAGAATACGATCAGATTCAACCTCCATCCAGACATCCGCGATAGTAGTTAGCCCAAACGCCTGAGGTTTGGCGACAGCACTCACACGCACAACACCTTCATCCATCATACGGTCGATCCGATAACGAACCGCTCGCTCTGAAATATCTCCGATCTGACGCGCGATCTCGGAAGCGGGCATGCGCCCGTCCTCGAGGAGCAAATTGACGATTTTTACATCAATTTTGTCGAAATTATACATAAATGGACTTCTTTCTTGCCGAAAGCGACAAAGATTTGGGCAAATATACCTAATCCATACAATTATGTCAAGAAAGTCAATTATTTTGAGTTCCAATTAAGTTCAGTTGTATCAACTCAAATAAATAGGTCAGCGATTTGAGCCAATCCAGTGAATAGTTGAGAAATTGGTTGATAAACTTACAAAATGCCTTCAAACCACTCTGATACAGATTTCACATTGACGTTTAATTGTCATACAGGTATAATTAACTCTTGGCATTATCCCAATATCGCAGGAGTAAATTATGACAACACCAGATATTGCGCCTGTAATGACGCTTGAACCCAAAACAAAATTGAGTGGAAAGATACTAAAGACAACCCTTGCTGGCGCGCTCGTTGATGTCGGTCAAAATATACCGGGCGTCATCCATATTTCGCAGTTAAGTAAGGACGCTGTTAACAAAGTGGAAGACGTTGTCAAGGAAGGACAAACAGTGGATGTGTGGGTGCGCCGTGTCAAGAAAGACCGCATTGAACTCACAATGATTCAGCCGCTGGCCCTTGAATGGAAAGAGATTGAACCGGATATGGTTGTCAAAGGCAAGATCGTTCGCCTTGAAGCCTATGGAGCCTTCGTTGACATCGGCGCTGAACGACCAGGCATGGTTCACGTCAGTGAACTGACACATGGTTACGTCAAAACCCCCAGTGAGGTTGTGAAGGAAGGCGATGAAGTTGAAGCAAAAGTGCTGGATGTGAATCGCAAGAAGAAGCAAATCCGGTTGAGCATTAAGGCTCTTGAACCGGAAATTGTAGAGTTCAAACCTGCCAAGAAGGAAGACAAAAAGGGCCGCAGCAAACGAGCTCCTAAAAATGAGGCTGCGGACACACCTGCCCAGGAAGAAGCAAAAGAGCCCGAATTGACCGCAATGCAAATTGCATGGCAGGAAGCAGTTAACAAAGCCAATACTGATAAATCCTTCAAGATGAAGCGGGTGAAACCCAACACGTCGCAGGAACAGGAGGACATTCTCAGCCGCACACTTGAAAAGCGCTTACCCACCGGTGGATAAGAATTGCATATACGGCAAAAGGGCGGATCGCTAAGCGATCCGCTCTTATTATGCTTGATATTCCCTCTCCCATATATCGCTCAGTTATCTTGCAAATGCCTCGGGCCGCTATCTGTGTAGTGCCGAGCTACCACGATGCGGCGAAACCCTGCTAAAATCACGGGATGAAATCACCTATCAAAGCCGTCATTTTCGATTTTGGAAACGTATTGCTGGAATGGAATCCGAGATTTGTCTACCGTCACTTTTTCCCGAACGACGCGGAAGCGATGGAGCGTTTTCTTCAGGAAGTCAGTTTCATGGAGTGGAATCTCCAGCAGGATAAGGGACGTCCTTTTGCAGAAGGTGTTGCAGTCCTTTCTCAACAATTCCCTCATCACTCACGTCTCATCCAAGCCTATCACGATCACTGGATCGATTCTGTTGGAGAGTCGATCACCGGCACAGTAGAGATCTTGAGGCAGCTTAGATACATGGGGTTTTCATTGTATGGTTTGAGTAATTGGTCGGCAGAGACGTTTCCATATGCGCGTGCGAAGTATGATTTCTTCGATCTGTTCGATGACATGGTGATTTCAGGGGAAGTTGGACACATTAAGCCAGAGCCTGAGATCTTTCAAATCCTGCTTGGTAAGATCGGAAGACCGGCACAGGAATGTCTGCTGATTGACGACTCGTTGGCAAATATTCATCAGGCGGAGATGATGGGCTTTGCTGTCGTCCATTTTCAAACTCCGAAGCAACTGGCAGCTGCTCTTGAAGATCTCAAAATACTCTAAAGACCCGTCCAAGTGAACAGTTGAAACTCTTGCTGTGGAGCAGGTTATTCTGCTTGTACTGTGATAAGATTCGACGATCTTGATTCACGGTGCAGACTATCCGTGAGCCTCATTCACATCGAAAATCTGAGCCAACATTTCAAGATTCTTAATCGCCGCGAAGGACTGGGCAGCGCGTTCCGTTCTGCATTTACTTCTCTCATATCATTGGCATTGAACTGATTTCGTGACGTACTTGATCTGGACAAAGGGTGTAAACTCTTACATGGGAACAGGATCTTAATCAATGGATATCAAACCGCTTCTTTCTCACATCGAGTTGGAACTGCAGAAACAGGTTTCGCGCCTCGACGCGCCGCGTACAAAACTTTTCCACGAAATGCTCACGTACCATATGGGCTGGACAGGTGAAGGCGCAGGCCCCGAAGCAACAGGTAAACGGATTCGTCCTTTGCTGGTGTTGCTTTCTTGTCTCGCGTCGAGCGGAACTGGAGGCAAAGACGAGACGTGGCAATCCGCTTTACCAGCGGCTGCAGCCGTGGAATTGGTTCATAACTTTTCACTGGTCCACGATGACATTCAGGACAATTCCGATAAAAGGCGTGGGCGCCCAACCACATGGGTCAAATGGGGTGCGCCGATGGCGATCAATGTCGGCGATGGATTGTTTGTGATGTCGAACCAGGCCATCATTGATTTGAAAGAGAAATATCCGGCAGAGATTGTCGTCAGAGCCGCGGAGATATTGCATAACACTTGTCTGGAGTTAACACGCGGACAATTCCTTGATATGTCCCATGAAGAAAGAACTGACCTAACGGTCGAAGATTACTGGCCGATGATCGCTGGTAAGACTGCTGCTTTGCTCTCTGCCTGCTGCCATATTGGTTCGCTGCTTGGTGGAGCAGATGATGATCGGCAGGAAGCCTATCGCTCTTTCGGACATTATCTGGGCCTTGCATTTCAGGTGCAGGATGATATTCTTGGAATTTGGGGTGATGAGACAGTAACAGGTAAATCCGCGGCGAGTGATCTAATCGAACGAAAGAACTCTCTCCCGGTGCTGGCAGGTTTAAGCGCCAACGGCAGATTCGCGGCGCGCTGGAAACAGGGACCTATCCGGCACAGCGAAGTGGCCGAGGTTGCACGCTTCCTTGCCAGCGAGGGAGGCTACGAGACCGCCGTGGATGCCGCGAAACAAATGACGGATTTAGCACTGATGAGCCTGCGCGAGGCGGATCCGCAAGGGGAGGCCCATGAAGCGTTGTTCGAGCTGGCAGACAAGCTGCTTAAACGGAATCAGTAAGGGGCTAGGAGGAAAGCCGGAATTACGTACTGCCCAGGCATATTGACATCCCCCTATCCGCTGACTATAATCATCTCCACTGTACGTGCGGGTGTAGTTCAGTGGTAGAACGCTTGCTTCCCAAGCAAGATATCGTGGGTTCGAGTCCCATCACCCGCTCAAATGTCGAGGAGAGACTCCATCGACATTTTTGTTTGGTAATTTGTAAGGTAGCTGTCATGCTGTCCTCCAAAGGTCGTATGTAAAATCAGGTTGGAGGTTCAGTTTATTCAATGAGTCAACATGATACCAAAGGCACTATCTTATATATTGAAGACAATGCCGATAATCGCACACTTGTACGTCGTATTTTGCATGCTGAGGATTATGATTTCACCGAAGCAAAGAACGCCAGTGACGCACTGGTGGTATTAAAGACCACACGGCCAAATTTGATTTTGATGGATATCAATATGCCGGATATGGATGGGTATACTTTGACCGCAAAGATCAAGTCGATGCCGGGGTTTGAAAGAATTCCGATCCTTGCCATAACGGCAAACGTTATGCGTGGTGATCGAGAGAAATCGTTGGAAGCCGGTTGCGACGGCTATATCCAGAAACCATTAGATGTCGACCTACTCGTTAAGGAAATCGAGAAATTCCTCGCAAGGAGTCCCAATGCCTGAAAATATTACGGACACACAACCAATTCGCAGGCCCACCATCCCCAAAGATGCAACCGTCCTGGTGGTGGAAGATAATGTCGCAAATTTCGTATTGATCGCCCGCATGCTGGGCTATCTGGGAATTCACTGCGAATGGAAGACCTCAGGATATGAGGTGGTCGAATATGCAGATACACTCCCGCGCCTGGATCTGGTCCTGATGGATATTCGTCTCCCTTACGAAGACGGGTATGGCGCACTTAAGAAAATCCGGGCGTCTGAGAAGTTAAAATCAATTCCGATCATTGCCGTGACCGCAGAAGCCAGTACGGATCAGATGAGCAAAGCGAGAACCTCAGGTTTCGACGGCTTCCTCGGCAAGCCGCTTGACCCGGATAAGTTCCCTGACCAGATTCGCCGCATCCTGAATGGAGAAGCTGTCTGGGAGTTCAGCTAATCAAATCCACATCCATCATGAGCCCAAATACACCGAACAGCGCCCCCCTCTTCATAACCGCATACTTTATTGCCGAGGGTAATCGCCTGCGCCTCACCCAGTTCTCCGACTCACAGGGACGCGATGTGCAGACGATTAGCCCGCGCGGGATCGAGCTATCATTGTCAGAAATGGAAGCATATCTCAAAGGTGGCGTGGTGAAGGTGGACTTAAGAGATACGTCGTCTCTACCGCCCCCTTTGATTGCATACACTGGGCGATTGGGATGTGTAACGGCCGCGTATGTACCAATTTTGCAAGACGGACAACTGCGCGGTCTTGTGTTAATTGGAACACGGGCGGACCAGAACCTGAATGATGATGTAGTTGATTCGGTCGTGCGCACCATACGATTGACCACGAATGCGCTTGCGGTCGGAAATCTACCCGCTCAACCTTCCATCAGTGATCGTCGCTCGGTTGAAATAAAAGCATTGAACCTGCTCGCTTCAACCGCTGCAACCGTCAGTGATCTGTTTTCATTCTATAAATCTCTTCATGAACAAATTGTTTCGGTAGTCGGAGATCATGGGTTTGTGATCGCACTCTATGACCAGAAAACGAATTCCATCAGTATCCCTTATCTCTACGAAGATGGCACGTTTTCCTCCATCGACACGTTCCCTCTTGGCGAAGGCCTGACTTCCATCTTGATCCGCACCCGTGAACCGCTCATGCTGGTGGAAGATACTGAAAAGCGAGCCATTGCCATGGGAGCCAAGATAGCGGGCAAACCGGCAAAGTCCTGGCTGGGTGTTCCTCTGCTGGCCCGAGGTGTTGCTATTGGTGCGGTGATCATCCAGGATCTGGAGAATGAACACAGCTTTAGCGAGGATGATCTTCGCTTTGTGACGGCTGCGGCGAGTCAGATTGCGAGCACGATCTACAACATCCGCCTGTTGAATGAAAGCCAACAAACCGCACTTCAATTTGAGACTGCCGCAGAAATCGCGCGCGACATCAGCAGTTCCCTCGATCTTGACGAGCTCCTGCTCAAGGCAGTGGATTTGATCCGCTCCCGCTTCGACTTTTATCATGCAGCAGTTTTTCTGACCGATCTGCCCGGTGAGTTCGTTGTGATTCGTGAAGCGACAGGCGAAGCGGGCGCGCAAATGAAACGCATGGGTCATAAACTTGCCATCGGGTCGAAGTCGGTTGTTGGATTTGTAGCAGGCAAAGGCGAGCCGCTGGTCGTCAACGACACATCACGCGATGCCACCTACTTCGCAAATCCTTTGACGCCCAAGACACGCGCAGAAGCAGCAATCCCATTGAAGGTTGGCGATCGTATCGTGGGTGTGGTGGATGTGCAGAGCGACCGGGCTTACGCATTTTCAAGTGATAACCTCCGTATACTTCAGATTCTTGCCGATCAGTTAGCGATCGCAGTGATCAACACCGAACTGTTTGCGGAAACACAGGAACATCTGGCACAACATAGATTATTGCATCACATCACTACGACGGCTGCCTCCGGGACTACTCTCGATGAAGCATTGCAATCCGCGGTGAATGGATTGCAGGTCACGCTCGGCGGCGACCGCGTTTCCATTTTGCTGGCAGATCGAGAAAAGAAAATATTGGAAGTCAAGGCTGCAGTTGGGTATGCAGAAGACGTATTTGCTTTGCGCATCCCCATCGGAAATGGTATCACGGGCTGGGCCGCGGCACATCGCAGAACTTTGCGCGTCAATGACGTGTTGCAAGATATTCGCTACATTGAAGGAAGCCCAAACACCCGTTCTGAGATGGCTATCCCTCTTCTTTATCGGAGTGAATTGCTCGGTGTTCTTAACGTTGAAAGCGAACTACTGGCGGCCTATGCTGAAAATGATGAGGAATTACTTGGCACGCTGGGCGGCAGTTTGGCCGCCATCATCGCAAACGCCAGACTGCTTGAACAGATCCGCGCACAGGCTGAACGCGAGAGGATCCTGTTCGAGATTTCAGATAAGATTCGCCGCACCACTGATATGCAGACAATTCTTGCAACAACGGCCAGTGAACTGACGCGCGCGCTGGGTGCAAGCAGTGCAAGGATCAGGCTGGGAACGAACCCGAGCGGCCCGAGCAAAAATAAGAAGGCACCCAATGAGTAAAAGAGTCCCATTCGAAAGATTATTGTCCCGGACAGGCGGATGGTATATCCTTATCGTAATTGCTATTGCCCAGGTTATCGCAATGCTCGGCGCAATACCAGGCATCCTTTCAATTCAAGCCAATGCTGATTTCAGTGAAGAGTTGATCTATACTTTTTCAATTACCACACCAATTTTGATCATTTTAACCCATTTGATAATGATGGGAATCAGCTGGTATCTAACGCGATCGGCGCGGAGCCGGTTGAATAAATGGGTAGAAGATCTCCTCAAACCCAATCCTAGTGAAGAGCTTGCAGCCTGGCGCGAGATCACAAGCCTGCTTTGGCGTTATGGGATCGCGGCGATGCTCGTCGTTTTTGTCGTTGATATACTACCTCCTTTCATAATTTCACTACTGCAAAGTGACGCGGTCTCCTCACCATTTCAACCCACCTCATTGGGTTCGCCCACTCCAGTCTACATTTTGCTAGGTGGTCTCGTTTCGATGTTTGGATCTGTGATCCTGGCCACTCTGATCATCGACCGCCTCACTCTTCCTGCCCGGCTGGTCCTCGTTCCAAAAGACTTTGATACTCAGCTGAAGGGTCGCGCTGGCGCCTTGCTCACCAGCAAATTCCAAGTCTTGACTTTGGCGTTGACCGCAACCGGAATTGGGCTCATTGCCCCCATTGGTTACCATCAAACCATCCGGATTCTCTATGCTGAGGTGAGTTCTTTGGAGATTTTTAGAAATCTGCAAGTTCAATCGATTTTGTTCAGCATATTGGCTCTTTTACTAGGCGCGGTGCTCTCATACTATGTGTCGAGGGCTGTTTCAGATCCCATCAGAGAGCTGATTGAAACACTTGACAAAATTGAGAAAGGTGATATCTCGCAGCGCGCACCCGTCAGTGCTACTGATGAATTGGGGATCGTGACAATGCACTTCAATCGTATGGTTTCGCGCCTTGAAGCACTGCAAAACACCCTTGAACAGCAGGTTGTTGAACGCACCAAACAGCTCACCGCCACGAACGAGGTGGGCAGGGTCGCGTCCTCCAGCCTTGATCCGGATGAACTGCTCGCCAAAGTGATCCATCTGTTCCCGAAGCAATTCGATTATTACTACGCGGCTATCTATCTTTTGGATCCCAGCGGAAAATGGGCGGAGCTGAAAGAAGCGACCGGTGAAGCAGGGTATGTACTTAAGCAGAATCGATATCGCCTTGAGGTCTCCGGCAGAAACATGGTCGGTACGGCTATCCGCGAAAGGTCAGCACAAATTGCGCAGATTGCCTCCGAAGAAAAACAACGATTTGACAACCCTCTCCTGCCCTACACCCGCTCCGAGACCGCACTGCCCCTGATTGTTGGAGATCGCGTGCTGGGTGCATTGAATGTTCAATCTACAAAGGAATCGGATTTTGGTCCACATGTGATCGAAACCATGCAAAGCATGGCAGGACAGGTGGCCATTGCGCTTGAAAATGCTCGGCTGTTTCAGGAGGCACAACACAACATTCGGGAAATGCGCACAATCCAACAGCAATATCTGCTTGAAGGTTGGAGCGGATTTACCGCGCAGAAAGAAGATGAACTTGAATACGGCGTTGGTGACGAGTTGGATGAAAATTCGAAAAAGATCGAAGTGCCCATCAGCCTGCGTGATCAGATCCTGGGACAAATAAGGTTCGAAAGCAATGAGGATTGGACTCCCGAACAGGAAAGCCTGGCGAATGCTGTGGCAACCCAGGCCGCCGTTGCCCTCGAAAATGCGCGCTTGGTCAGCGAAAGCCGCCAGATCGCCGTGTATGAACGTATGCTGGCTGAAATCAACTCCAAAATCTGGTCTTCTGCAACAATCGACGGTGTCCTTCAAACCGTGGTTAAGGAACTCGGCAGGCGCCTTAGCGCCTCCCAGGCTACGATTGAACTAAACTTGGAAGATGGTTCATGAATCGGAGCACAAGACATCTGGTTATTTCATCTCATCGAGCTAGATAGATCGCATGGATACAAATTCATCCCAATATCTATCCCTTCGGGCAAGACTCGCTGCCGTACTAATCATACTGGCGGCGTTATTCGCCATGGGACTATCCACGATCCTGTATATTAACTTTAGTCGGGAATTGAACAAGAGTCTGCGGCATCGCCTTGAAAATATCACCACCCTGGCCGGGTTACAACAGGATGGTGATACCCTGCTCAAGATTCAGAGCGCGGAAGACCAATATTTCCAAAAAATCAACCAGCAGAATCTCAGAATCAAAAGAACAGATTCTGATCTGGTCTTTGTGTACACGATGCGGAAAGATGAGCAAGGAATTTATTTTGTTGTGGATGCGGGCTCGCCGGGGGAGCCAGATATATCGGAATTTGGAGAACGATACCGTAAGCCCGGTCCATTGCTGGTTGAGAAATTTGACAGCCTCAATGGCACAATGCTCGAGCCAGACTTTTATACCGATGAGTATGGAACTTTCTTATCCGGTTATACGCCCATTTTTGCCTCGGACGGCAAACGGGTCGGTGTTTTGGGTGTGGATATTGCTGCAGATACCATCCGAGCGCAGGAACGAGCATATATCCTCAAACTGATTATCATTTTCCTGGGCGCCCTTCCCTTGCTCGTTATCGCGGGAATTATTTCGGCAACTTATCTTGCGGGGCCGATTGTCGAGATTCGAGACGCGGCCCGCCGTATAAGCAAAGGGGATCTCACATTCAGGATCACAAAAATCCCGCACACTCACGAACTGGCGGAACTCGCTACAGACCTAAATGCAATGACCGAAAACCTGAGCAGCCTGATCAATGCCCTGGAACAGCGAGTTGCAGAGCGCACCGCAGAGATTTCACGAAAAGCTGATCACCTTCGCGCTGCATCCTATATTGCCCGCCAAACTGCCGAGGTACAGGATCTAGCATCACTTCTAAACACTGTCGCACGACTGGTAACAGATCAATTTGGGTACTATCATACAGGTATTTTCCTCATCAACGAAACTGGCAGTGAAGTCATATTACGGGCCGCTTCATCTGAGGGCGGTCAGAGGATGATCGAGAGAGGCCACTCTTTGTCTGTTGGGACTCAGGGTATCGTTGGCTATGTGGCAGCACAGAAGAAACCACGCATTGCCCTGGATGTGGGGTTTGACGCGGTTTTCTTCAACAACCCGGATCTCCCGATGACTCGCTCGGAGATTGCCCTGCCGCTTCTGGTTCGGAATAAAGTTCTGGGAATATTGGATATCCAGTCTGACAAGCCACAGGCATTCAGCACCGAAGATATAGATGCTCTTGAAACTCTCGCTAATCAGGTGGCCGTTGCCATCGATAATGCACGCCTGCTTGACGAATCTCAGGCAACCTTCATGCAACTCGAAGCATTGACAGTTCTTCGCACGCGCGAAGCCTGGGGGCAAAAACTCCAGGAGAGGGATCGCGTTTTCACATACACGCCGCTTGGGTTGCGCGCCGAAAAATCATCCTCTGACGGTGGCAATGAAGTTATTGTCCCGATCACTCTGCGCGGCCAGAAAATAGGGAAAATATCCGTTGCACGAAAAAGCGATGCGGAATGGAAAAAGGTAGATGAAGAGTTGATCGCCGAGGTTGCGAGTCAGGTGGGCCTGGCTGTGGATAACATCCGCCTGCTTGAGGAAGCCACGCAAAAGGCGAAACAAGAGCAGATTATTGGCGAGATGGCATTCCGATTTAGTCAGGCGCTGGACATCGATTCTCTGCTTCAAACAGCAACTCGTGAATTGGGCCAGCTGCCTGGAGTGGAGGAAGCTACGGTCTTTATTGGCGAAATCAGTGATCAAGATAAAACCACGCTAAGTATGAATCGAAAAAGCAAAAGCGGGCGGAGAGGCGATTCATGATTCTCACACGTAAGTTAATTACTCCCACCGTAATCCTGTTTATCGTTTTTCTGGCAGGGCTCTTCGCATATTTCTTCTCCAGCCTTCATAACGTATACCACGAAGCCGAAGAAGGAGATCTTGCTTCGTTCTACGATTCCTTCTCGGCGGAAGTGGAGAATCAAAAGCAACTCGCACTGGCTCTTGCTTCTGAGGTGGCAGGAAACCCTGCCATACAGGAAGCATTTGCAAAAAAGGACAGGCAGAGGTTACTCGAGCTTACCCTGCCAGGCTATGAACTTCTGAACGGAAGCAATGGCAATATTATTCTTTATCAGTATCACTTAACTGATGGGAGCATCTTTTTCAACGCAAATGACCCGGCGACCTCTGAGGCACCTGAAGTAACGTTAAGCCCGGCCGTATTACTGGCAAACAATGAACAAAAGCCTGTCGCAGGCCTGGAATCCGAAAATGGGAATCTCGGTATACGAGGTGTGGTACCAGTCTATTATCAAGGGAAGCACATCGGCTCGGTTGAATTTGGAATTGGATTCAATGAAACCCTGTTGATTGATCTGAAGGAAAAATACGGTGGCGAGTGGCATATTTTGCTCTCTAAAGATATTGTCCCGGAGAGCAGCTCTGACGAGGTAAGCCCAAATACTGAACTGATGTTATTTGCAACAACCCAGGATTTATCCTTATTCAATGACCCGGATAGTTACGTCAAAGCGCTGAGCGGCGAATCAACGATCACACACCCCAGTGTTAACCGGCGGGATTACGCGATTCTTTCAGCTCCTGTATACGATTACTCGGACCGAATTATCGGCGTGCTTGACATTGTTTACGATCATACCCATATCTCATCCGCTCAAAACACCCGCCTGCTATTTGCAGGATTGGCGAGCTTGGGGGCATTAATCCTTGGGATACTTGCGCTTGTATTCCTCACGCGCCGTACTCTTCAGCCAATTCAAACTCTTACCCGAGCCGCTGCGGATATCGCCGAAGGCAATATGTCGTTTTACGTCAATATCGAAGCAGAAGAGGATGAAATCGGGATTCTGGTAAGCGCATTCAACCGTATGACAACACAGCTGCGAAGCTCGATTGTTGACCTGGAGCAACGTGTTGCCGACCGTACACGCGACCTTGAGAATCAAACTCTCCACTTGCGCGCAGCTGCCGAGATCGTACGGGACGCAGCTTCTGCTCGTGACCTCGGTGAATTGCTTGAGAGATCTGCACATCTGGTCCTCGACCGTTTTAATTTTGACCATGTGGGCATATTTATTCTCGACAAAAACCGGGAATATGCTGTGCTAGCAGCCTCTCCAACGGAAGCGGGACAGAAAATGATCGCTACTAATTACAGGCTGCGCGTCGGCGAGGCCGGAACTGTGGAACGTGTTGCCGCCACCGGAGAACCGCGCCTCACACTCAACACAGGAATTGACGAGGGCCATCTCGACAACCCCCTGCTTCCTAACACACGTTCGGAAATGGCGTTGCCTTTGAAGGTGGAAAGCAGCGTTATTGGCGTTCTTGACATTCAAAGCAATCAGCCGCAAGCATTCAACCAGGATGATATAGCGATTTTGCAGGTCATGTCAGATCAACTGGCGACAGCATTTGAACGAACCCGCCTTTTACAGGAGCTAGAACGGAATCTGCATGAACTGGAACGAGCTCACGGTCAATATACACGCGAAGGCTGGCAAAGATTCGGACGCAGTGGTCGGCTCAGCAACAAAGGCTATCGATTCAATAATATCCGCATTGAACCAGTGACCGAATTGCCCGCCCTTGGGAATGAGGCTCTCGCAACGGGTAAAGTTGTCCGATCCAATGGCGGCGAGGCGACGAATGTCATTGCCATTCCCATCAAATTGCGCGGACAGACCATCGGCGTTGTCAATGCAAAACTGAAAGAGGGCTTTGGGAAAAATACGCTCGCTACCATAGAATCAGCAATAGAGAGACTTGCCGCAGCTCTTGAAAGCGCACGCCTCTATGAGGAGGCCAGCCTGCGCGCAGACCGCGAACAATCCATCTCGCAGGTAACATCGGCGATCAGTTCTTCCACAGAATATGAAGACATATTACGTACTGTGGTCATGGAGATTAGCACGATGCTGAATGACACAGAGGTTGGCATCCAACTTCTTGGTGATTCTGATGAGAATAAGACAGGCAATTAGGAACAAACATGCAAAATACAGTCCATGGATTTTTTGCTCCGCCCGTCTTTCCTGATGATGACAACAGGACGCGCGCTGCCGCCATCTTAAATACCATTGGCTGGAGCACGATTACCATATTGGTAATACTCCTGGCGATTCGAACCGTTCAAGGTCAGGACACAAACCTGGTCGAAGTCAACTTGATCTTGACAGCCATCATCATAACGATTGCATTTATGCTCTTTCTCTCGCGACAAGGTTACGTTAAAACTGCGAGTCTTCTTTTTGTTGCCACAGTGTGGACCGGGCTCTCGTATCTGACGTGGGTGGCAGATGGCATACGAGATGTGGCTTTTTTTGGATACTTCATTCCTATTGCTATGGCTGGTCTTCTTCTGGGCTGGCAGGGAGCAATTGGATTTACCGCTATCAGCATTATTTCAGGATGGGTTCTGGCATACGCAGAAACAACCCGGATATTTTTCCCCACCCTGGACGAACCCCTAAACTTTGCACGCGATATGACCGGCATCTTCATATTGACGGGAATCCTTATTTACCTGACGATCAATAATCTTCAGGAGGCACTGGACAGGTCGTTGTCAGCCACACATCAATTATCTATATCCAACAGAGAATTGAATGAATTAAGGGTTGACCTGGAACAGCGTGTCGAAGCAAGAACATCCGAACTTCAGAAACGCGCCATGCAAATGGAGGCAGTTTCAAGAGTTGCGCGGACGATCGCATCAGTGCAGGATCTAGATGCACTTTTACCCGACATCACCAAATTGGTCAGTCAGCATTTTGGCTTCTACCATGTCGGTATCTTTTTGATAGATGAAATACGTGAGTCGGCGGTTCTGCGCGCTGCGAACAGTGAAGGCGGCCAACAAATGCTGAATAGGCAGCACAGCCTCTCTCTGGATCCAAACAGCATCGTTGGATACACAATATCATTCGGCGAGCCTCGCATCGCTCTGGATCTTGGAGTTGATTCCCTTTACAGAGACAACCCAGACCTTCCGGACAGTCGCTCCGAAATGGCGCTTCCGCTGCATGTGGGTACTCAAGTGATTGGGGCCCTGGACGTCCAAAGCACGGTAACAAACGCATTCTCCCAGGAAGACATTACCATTCTCACCACGTTGGCAGATCAAGTCAGCATTGCCATTGAAAACGCCCGCTTGTTTGGTGAAGCCAGAAATGCACTCGCAGAATCAAAAAGTGTGTTCGAAAAATATTCCAGGCAGGATTGGAGCAACTTTGTAAATCAAGTAAAACACACCGGTTTTGTGTTCGATGGGAAACATATCGTACCCATTGACAATCAGACAAAACGTGAACATATCCAGACTGCCATCCAAACCGGAAGCCTTTCGCTAGAAAGGGCTTCTGCCATAGTTGCCGTGCCCATCAAATTGCGCGGACAAACAATAGGCGTGTTGGATGTGCGCTCGAAAAAAGGAGCGCGCGAATGGACTCAGGATGAGATCACTCTGCTCGAAGCTGCAGCTGAACGTGCTGCGCTCGCGCTGGAAAATGCCCGGCTGGTGGAAAGCGCCCAGCGGCGGGCATCTCGTGAACATGCGATCGGTGAAATTTCGGCGAGGATTGGTGCCGTCAACGATGTGGAGGCCATCCTTCAAACCGCGGTAGAAGAGTTGGGGCGCAAAATTGGAGGCGCGGCCGAGGTGATCCTTGAAATGGACTTTGAGGAAAGTTAACTTTGTCAAGCAGTTGAGATCTAGAAGATGAACCAACTCCAGCAATCACCATGGACAGAAACACAGAAATATACGCTTGCAGGCGCAGTATTCGGCCTATTGTTCCCTCTTGCCGCGACCATGATAAGGATTGCAAATTCCAATTTACCATACGAACTCTCCAGCATTATTACTGTCCAAACCAGTGATTCTCTCCTGTGGATCATCGATACAGCGCCACTCTTCCTAGGCCTATTTGCTTTTTTTGCCGGCCAGCGGCAGGATCATTTGCAGAAGCTGAACAGTGAATTAAAACAAAGGGAAAATGAGCTTGAGAATATCAAGACGAATCTTGAGAAAAGTGTCGAAGAGCGCGCCCGGCAATTGGTTATCATAAATCAGCAAACAGTAAAACGAGCTCGACAATTAAGTCTTATCGCAGATGTTGCGCGTTCTACAATATCCATCCAAGATATCGATCGTCTGCTCCCACATACAGCACAATTGATCAGCAAGCGTTTCAACTTCTATCACGTGGGAATTTTTCTTCTGGATGAGCATAAACAATATGCCATCCTGCGCGCCTCAAACAGTCAGGCTGGTTTAAGGATGCTAAAAAAGGGTCACCGTCTGAAGGTCGGCGCTCAAGGGATCGTCGGTTACGTCACCCAGACCGGACAGGCGCGCATTGCCTTAAACGTCGAAGATGACTCCGTTTATTTCGGCGGCGCTGATTTGCCAGAGACACGCTCTGAGCTCACATTACCCCTTAAATCAGGGGAGATCATTCTGGGCGCATTGGATATTCAATCAGTGGAAGCGAACGCATTTTCCGAGGAGGATAGCTCCACGCTATCCATTCTTGCCGACCAGATGGCAATTGCGATACAAAACGCGATCTCCTATGAACAGTCGCAAAGGGCACTTATCGCAGCCGAAATCGCATCAAGACAAGCAGAAGGTCAGGCATGGAAAGGTTATTCAGAGCGACATGGCAGGAGAGGCTATCGCTTTGACGGAGTCAGATCTGAGCCTTTGAAAGAAGCGAGTGCCTCTTCCGAGTCAGACAATGCCTTGAAGATCCCTGTGCGTTTACGCGGTCAAACAATCGGTCATCTAAAATTAAAATATCCCGATGTGTCACGTGTCTTGACAGAAGATGAACTGGCTATGGTAGAGGCGACTGCAGAACGCGTTGCGCTTGCTCTCGAAGGTACCCGCCTGCTCGAGGATGCCCAAAGGCGAGCTGCCCGCGAATCCTTCCTGTCAGATATTACTGCCAAACTCGGCTCATCCTTCCAAATGAACTCTATTTTGCGGGATACTGTTGAGGAACTGGGGCAAACTCTTAAGCACTCAACCGTAACCTTTCAACTGGTCAATCCATCAGAGCCTGCCGGTCCTGCGGGGCTGGATCCTAATGGCGGCTCGGCGCGCGAAAGCGAATCGGAGTAAGTGATGACGACGAACGCAACACCGAAGATGAACGAACCCCGCTCGAGTTGGCTTTCGCGCGCCTGGCAGTTTCTATCCCAGCCTCATCCATCCATTCAGAAAGCAAGCCAAAGGCGGCGCGCGCAGCTGTTGTCAATGATATCGTTAATCCTTAGCGCGTTGTTTATTTTGGCAATGCTTTTCAGGCCCAGTTCGTACAGTGCCTTTACAGCTCTGCTTATCATCACTGGAATATCCTATGGGCTGAGTCGCACACGCCTCCAGCGTGCAGGCTCTTACTTTTTCTCATTTGGAATTACATCACTGGCTTACCTCTCGCTCTTCCTGGGAACAGCGAGCAGTTTTGAGGCAGCCATTACTACTTATGCTCATACTGCTATTATTGGGGCCAGTATCATATTATCCGTAAGAGACTTTATCACACTGGTCATCTTATCGACGATTGCCACATTTGCTGCTCCGCTTTATTCGAATGTGCCAATCGCGTATCAGGATCAGGATTTCTTTAGAATTGCTGGTACATTTATGTCCATAGGTTTTATCCTTATTGGAGCCAATATCTTCCGCGCTCAGTTGGAAAGAGATCGCTTGAAAGACGCGCAGGATATCAACCTTGAGCTTACAGATATCAAAACAAATCTCGAGCAGCGTGTAGAGGAGCGTACTGCCGAGCTTGATGCGCTAAACCAACAGACTTCACGCCGCGCATTGCAACTACAGACAATCACCGAACTGTCAGAATCCATCGCACAATTGAAGGAGTTGAACGAAATTTTTCCGGCCGTCACACACCTCATCAGCGAACGATTTGGCTTCTATCATGTAGGAATATTTCTGGTAGATCGGGACCACGAATTCGCTATCTTGCAGGCCGCCAACAGCGAAGGTGGAAAACGGATGTTGGCGCGCAGCCACCGTTTGAGACTGGGCATCGGCGTTGTCGGCTTTGCCGCGCAAACCGGCCAACCACGCATCGCGCTGGATGTTGGGGCTGATGCCGTTTTCTTTGACAATCCCGACCTACCGGAGACACGCTCAGAGGTTGCCCTGCCATTGAAATCCCGAAGCGATACGGTTGGCGTATTGGATGTGCAAAGCACTGAGGCTGGAGCATTCTCAAGCGAAGATTTGCAGGTGCTCATAGCCCTTGCAAATCAAGTAGCCATAGCCCTTGAGAACGCCCGCTTGTTGACCGAAACCCGCGCCGCGCTCGTACAGGTGCAGGAAGTGTATAACGAGTTCACGCGCGCAGAGTGGAGCCGAACGGTGGCGCGGGCTGAACAGCGGGGCTTCCGCTATCAAGCAGGGCATATCGAAATGCTCGAGAAAGCAATGCAAAGCCCAGAAGTCATTTCGGCGGTGCAGAGCGGCGAGGTTGCAGTCAGCCAAACCAACGGGTCCGACGAGAAGCGGACCAGAGTAGCGGTCCCCGTCAAGCTGCGTGGAGAAGTCATCGGCATCCTGCATATTGAATCAAACGATCCGACCAACGAATGGCAAGAAGATGAGATCAGTCTGGTGCAGGCGGTTGCCGAACGAGCGGCCTTCGCAATGGAAAATGCTCGCCTCTTTCAAGATGCCCGCCGACGCGCCGCCAAGGAACGTCTGATCTCAGAAGCGACCTCACGCATCAGCGGTGCGCTAAATATTGAAAATATCTTGCAGACAACCGCAGAAGAATTGGAGCGGGTGTTGGGAGGCTCCGAAGTATTGATCCAATTCCAAAGTAAGGAGGCGTCGTGAATTTGCAGCAGAATTCAGCCTCCTCTTCTGAAGTGCAACGCCAGGATCGTAATTCGGTTCTAATCGGCGCTATCACTGCTTTAGCTCTTGGCGTGGCAGCTGTCTCTATCCTGCTAAGTGACT
>DASWKT010000341.1:0-11105 GCA_036396515.1 Anaerolineales bacterium
TGTCGCTGTGCTTTCCGCCGTGGTGGATAACGTCCCAATCACGATTGCGCTGATCCCGGTCATCCGTGGACTGGGCGCGTCAGGCATGGATGTTGATCCGCTCTGGTGGGCACTCGCATTTGGTGCAGGTTTTGGAGGTAATGGGACGATCATCGGTTCGACTGCCAATATCATTGTGGCGACCCTTTCCGAAAAAACGCGCACGCCCATTACCTCAAGGTTATGGAACCGGCGCGGCCTGCCTGTGATGCTAGTGACGTGTGCAATTGCTAGCGTGCTGTACATCCTATTATATAAAACATTCTAGACCCGGGAAGAATTAATAATGAATCCCCATAGGAAACCTGCTTTGCCCGATTCCTCAATGGATGACAGGACTACCAAGAAGGTGAGAAAAGGCTCGATCTACCAATTGCGATATTTCGGATCGTCAGAAGAAGCAGCGTATTGGTTGGAGCTCTTCGCAGACGAAAAACATCCCCTTATCCTTCCAGATGTTCAGGCTTTGCAGGAGGTGACACGGCGACTATCAGACTTTACCGAATCAAGGAGTTTGACGATGAGAGAGGTTCTCATAGCATTTCAGTATCTTCGTGAAAATCATCGGAATACGAATGTTTTCTGCGGATGGAACACCAACTCGGGCAAGCGATGCGGAGGAACCGCATATCAGGAAAGAACCTCAGACGGTGCTTATTACCAATGTACTCTCGATCCCAATCACAGAACACCGGTCCAAAGAGAAGTTTCCGGCACCAGAAACATCACAGCCGAACGCTTCTGGGAAATGCTATGCCCCTGACTACACATATGCGGAAGATATTTTTGTCCCACAGGATTTTGTGATATGGAAAATAAACCCTATAAAAGCATACCCGTATCGCGCCCAAAGGATAAATCCCTTGAGGCGTACAAAACCTGGATGTGGGAGCTCGCCAAGAAGCTCACAACAGGCAAACCCGAGCTCAAATGGACTGAAGAAGAATGGATAGCAAATTGGAAAGAGTTTTGGAAAGAAGGGCTCAGCGGCTAATCTGGGCTTACCTTATTGGTTCGCAACGTAAATCATTTCCTTAAGAAAAAAAGAAGGCTGTCATTTTGCTTTATCTGTAATCTCCAGCGCCTTATCCAGAATCTCAAAGCCTTCTCTTAATTGCTCCTCTGTAATAATCAATGGTGGGATGATCAACACTGTATGCCAATGGGCATACAAAAACAAACCGTGATCCAGACAATATTTCCTCAGCGCGGTCATCTCCGGTGAAGAGCTATTCCAGGGTGCCATCGGTTCCTTCGTCTTTCGATCTTTGACCAGTTCGAGGATGCCAAACAGCCCAATACTGCGGACTTCCCCGACTGATGGGTGCGCTTCGCCCAGATCGGTCAACATGCGCTTCAGGACCCGACCCATGCCTGCCGCGCGTTCAACGATCTTATCTTCCCTTATGACATTGATGTTTGCCACCGCCGCCGCGAGCGAGACCGGGTGTGAGGTGTAGGTCAGCCCGGATTCAAAGACGCGCTCATCGAAAGCAGAGGCAATCTCCGGCTTCATAGCGACTGCACCCAGAGGCGCATAGGCGGAGGTCAAGCCTTTTGCCATCGTGATCATGTCAGGCACGACATTCCAGTGTTCCACCGCGAACCATTTGCCGGTGCGTCCAAAGCCGCTCATCACCTCATCCGCGATCATCACAATTCCATACTTATCACACAATGCCCGCACGCCTTGCATATATCCATCCGGCGGGATAATGATGCCGTTCGTGCCGGTGACCGATTCCATCAGGATGGCGGCAATGGTTTCTGGCCCTTCGTATTGGATAATCTCTTCAAGATGATTTAGATAATCCTGCGCAAACTCTTCTTCGGGGATATCGGGAGTGGTGCGATGGAAGGTGGAACGATAGCGGTACGGGTCAAGGAAATGCACGGTACCGGTCATCAGGTTCGGTTCCCAAACGACGCGGCGTGGGTCGCCGGTCGCAGCCATCGCTCCGGCAGTGGCTCCATGATAGGAGCGATAGCGCGTCAATATCTTGTGCCTGCCTGTGTAGCCACGTGCCAGTTTGATCGCATTCTCATTGGCATCCGCCCCACCCAGCGTGAACAGGACTTTCGTGAGAGCCTGACGCGGAGTCGCATCCGCCACTGCTTTGCTCGCCAATGCGCGGACCTTGGTCGTCATCCCTGGTGCTGCATAAGGAAGCTCCGCCGTCTGTTCCTGCATGGCTTTGATCACACGTTCGTCTCCATGACCGATATTAACGCACATGGTCATCGAGTTGAAGTCGAGGTAACGCTTCTCATTTACATCCCAGAAATAAACACCTTTTGCGCGCTGCACTACGATCGGATTCACTTTCGCCTGCGCAGACCAGGTATAGAAAACATGCTCTTTCGAGAGGGAGAGAATTTGATCATCGGGAAGGTCGAACATCGTAGACACCTCTTTTGTTTTGATTATAACCCTCCGCTTTTCCTGGATTTATGATAAACTTGCGCCCGCTCAACATAGGTACGTTATACGTGCCTTTCCGCTCCTGGCAAACTTACGGTTTGAACAGGAGCAATCCCATGGAAAGGAGGAAAATCCCTCATGCGCAAATACGAACTAGTTTGCATTATCCAGCCCGATCTGGATGAAACCGCTTTTAAGGGCGCGGTCGAACGCGTCCAAGGCTGGATCACCGAAGCAGGCGGAAGCGTGGATAAAGTGGATATTTGGGGACGCCGCAGGCTGGCTTACCAGATCCACAAACAGAGAGAAGGTCAGTATGTTCTCTTGAACGTCACGCTCGACCCCAAGTCTGCTGGCGCTCTGGAACGAAATATTCGTTTTCTTGAGCCCGTGATGCGTCACATGCTAACGGCAGTGTAAGTAAAGATTCTACCTAACGTGAAACTCGGTCTTTTTATTACAAGGAGATTGACATGAGCCGAGGCTTAAATAAAGTACAGATTATTGGTCATCTGGGCCGCGATCCCGAAATGCGTTATACCCCCTCTGGGCGCCCCGTCACAACTTTCACAATGGCAGTCAGCCGTTCCTGGAACACCGTTGATGGAGAACGTCACAATGAGACGGAATGGTTCAATGTCGTTGCCTGGGGCAACCTGGCGGAGATCTGCAAACAGTACCTCAACAAAGGTCAGCAGGTGTATATAGAAGGACGCCTGCAAACCCGGCGCTGGGATGATAAGGAAGGCACGAAACACACCAGCGTCGAAGTAGTTGCCAACGAAATGATGATGCTTGGCGACCGGCGCGAGCATAACAATCACCCTCAGCAACCCAGCGAAGCCGCGGCCGAAGAGAACAATATGACCACAAATGAGGATGAATTCCCATTCTAATAACCTTGCGGTAAGGAATTGTTCAGGCCTTTGTCGCAGGAAAAGAAAATTGGAGTATTAAATGTCTGACGAACGAAGAACATCAGAGGGATCGCAAACAGGAGGCGAACGCCGCTTCTTTGCAAAGCCCAAAAATTGCCAATTCTGTGCAGATAAGACCCTGACAATTGACTACAAAAAAGTGGATCTAATCAGGCGCTATATCACCGAAGACGGAAAAATCCGCCCACGCCGCCAGACAGGCGCGTGCGCGAAACACCAGCGCGTTGTGGCAGCAGCAGTCAAGCAGGCCCGCCAGATCGCCCTGGTCCCCTTCACAGGAAAACACTGGGAAGACGGGCGCTAATCTTGAAAGCGATCGCGGGGCATGGAACGCGCTACACAAGCGCGCCATGCCCCGTCTTTGCGTCATGGAGAACATGAATGCCTAAAGAAAGTCCTGCACCAAAAGTTGTCACCAAGAAACATATTGCCCGCCTCGAACGGGAACGACGCCAATCGAATATCGTCCGAGGCATTGCGATCGGCGGAATTCTGATCGTCGCTCTGCTTCTTGGATACGGATACCTTAAACTCAATGTCCTGCAATTGCGCGAACCGGTTGCCAAAGTCAACGACGTGACCATCACCACAGGCCAGTGGCAGGAACGCGTGCAGCTTCAACGGGTTAACCTGTTAAATCTGTACCAGACTTACCAGTTCTATCAACAGAGCTTTGGTATGGATACCTCTCAGCAGCTACAACAGATTCAGCTCACTCTGCAGTCACCAGAGACCCTCGGTCAGGATGTGCTGGACCAAATGGTTGGTGAGATCCTGATCCGCCAGGAAGCGGAAACGCGCGGAATATCGGTCTCAGCAGACGAAGTGGAAGCAGCTATTCAGGAGACTTACGGATTCTTCCCCAACGGGACGCCAACGCCGAGCATTACGCCGACTGAATTCTCGCTGCCGACCCTTTCTGCCGAACAACTGACTATCTATCCTGCAACCGCCACCCCAACTGAGGCGCTAACGTCCACCCCCGGGCCCACAAACACCTCGGATAACTCTGTCACTCCCACTGCAACATCTACCATTGCGCCTCCAACCCCAACTTTTGTCCCGCAAGATCCAACAGCGACTGCGACTCCCTTTAGCCTGGAGGGATTCCAAACCCAATATGCGGAGTCTCTGGTGAACTTCAAAGACTCGGGTGTCAGCGAAGCGACGCTGCGTTCTGCCTATGAAAACCAGATCCTTCGCGATAAGCTACTGGAGGAGATCACCAAAGATACCCCTCGCACCGAAGAGCAGGTCTGGGCGCGTCACATTTTGGTGGCAGATGAGGCCATCGCAGCGACTGTGATTGCCCGTTTGGACAACGGAGCGGATTTCGACAAGCTCGCTCAGGAGTTTTCCACCGACACTGCTTCCGGAGCGAAGGGCGGTGACCTGGGTTGGTTCGGCAAGGGCGCCATGGTCGCTGAATTTGAAGAAGCCGCATTCAGTATGAAGATCGGTGAGATCAGTGAACCAATCAAAAGTCAATTCGGTTATCACATCATTCAGGTTCTCGGTCATGATAATATTCCTTTGAATGGCACTCAATACGAGGAAAAGCGCCAAACTGCATTTACCGAATGGCTAACCAAGACTCGCGAAGCGGCAGATATCACAATCCTGGAAGTATGGAAAGAACGTGTGCCGACTGCCCCCGCATCGATGGGACAGCCCCCACAATAATATCCATTGAAAGCGAATAAATTAGAATCGCCCGACTCTGCATGAGCGGGCGATTTCTCTTTCCATTTGCACCGATACCTGTTTACTGAATTATCCTATCTTCAACATCTCATCTGTAATCTGATCCAGGCGCAGGCTGATCACCTGGCTCGCCGAATCGCGCCCCATGGTAATGCCATAGATCACATCTGCCGCCTGCACTGTACTGCGGTTATGTGTGATGATGATAAACTGCGTATCCTGGCTCAATTCCAGAAGCAGGTCACGAAAGCGGCCCACATTCGCTTCATCGAGCATGGCATCCACCTCATCCATCACGCAGACTGGCGTGGGCGAAACCTTGAGCAGCGCGAACACCAGCGCGACCGCTGTCAGACTACGCTCGCCGCCCGAGAGCAACGCCAGCCCCTGCTCGCGTCGGCCAGGCAAACGTGCCTCGATCTCGATACCTGTTTCGACCAGGTTGTCAGGGTCTGTCAATGAGAGCCGCGCCGAACCTCCGCCGAACAAACGCGTGAACATGGCGCGGAACTGCTTATCCACTGCATCGAATGTCCTCGAAAACTCCTGCCGGGTCAGTTCATCCAGCTGCGCGATTACCTGCCGCAGGTCCTCCTCGGCTTTACGCAAATCATCCACCTGCGCTCGCATGAATGAATAGCGTTCAGACTCCTGATCGAATTCCTGTTTGGCCTCCGGGTTAATTGGCCCTACACGACGCAGATGGGTACGGTGTTGGGTCAATTGCGCTTCAAGGTCGAGTGAAATTTCTGTCACAACGGGCAGCTCTTCCACCATCCCCTCCAGTGGCAGAGGCACGGGACCGGAA
Organism: Anaerolineales bacterium; assembly: GCA_036396515.1. Classification (GTDB taxonomy): domain Bacteria; phylum Chloroflexota; class Anaerolineae; order Anaerolineales; family Villigracilaceae; genus Defluviilinea. The sequence continues at coordinate 5,912 of DASWKT010000341.1, forward strand.
ACATCGTCCGCATAATCAAACATCACCAGGCCAAAATCGTCTATCACCTTCTGGCGCAGATGCTCCAGTGCTTCCTGTTTCCTTAATTGATCCAACTGTACCTGACCCAGCAAACGCTCGCTCGTTGTCAGCACTCGTTGTGTGTACGTCTCAGTGTCTTGCAAGCGCTCCTCTTCATGCTCGGCCGTTTCCAGGTCTTTTTCTGCGGGGTCAATCTGTAGACGCAGTGCTTCGATCTGTGCATGCAATGCACTTTCACGTTCATGCAGCGCAGATTTATCGTTTTCCAACCCAACCAGCGAAGCTTCAGCTTCCTGCAGACGACTTGCAAATTCCACTCGCCGCGCGGCAAAGCGCTCCACATCCTTGCCTCGTTCATCCTGCCTCCCACGCGCGTCCTCAAAGGCTCTTTCAATTACAGCCACACGTGTATTCCAATAAGTGGCCTGCCCCTGTGCATCTGCCAGGTCCGTTTCACTCAACCGGGCAGAGAGCTCGCGCACATCCTCCTGTGCAGTCACGGACCCGGTTTCGATCTCGGATTGAGACTTAATTAGGTCTTGACGGATCGAAGCTGCCTCGTCTGCTTCAGATTTCAACTGGTCCCGTTGAGTCTGCTGCCACTCCAACTGCCTGCGCGCCGCTTCAGAATCCAATCCAGCCTGCTGCTCAATCCCCTGAGCATCGTCCAATCTGAGGCGCGCTTCACGTGCCGCGCTATCCGCTTGGGCCAGCTCATGTTGTACATCCGTAATCTGCGCGGAAATTGATGCAATCTCACGGTTTAATGACTCGATCTGCTCCGCGAGGGCGGCCAGGGATTCGGTCAACTCACGTTTCTGACGCGGACGACTCAAGGCTGTAGAAGATGCGGTCTTGCCAGCGATGATCAGCCCATCGCCGCGGAAGACTTCTCCTCGTAAGGTCACAATGCGCGCATGAGCTGGTAAATCCGGAATCAAACGACGGGCAGACGTCCGGTTCTGGACGATAAGCGTTTGCCCGAGCATCAAACGAACGGCCGCGCGCAAATGCTCTGGCGCATTGACAAGTTCGGAGGCAACACCGAGATAATTCTCATCATCCGGTTTTGCCAGGGGCTGCCGATGCCCATCTTCGAGCGGCAGAAGTGCTGCGCGTCCCGCTTCAGTGGATTCCAGTAATTGCAAAGCGTCCTCGATCTCACTTGCGTCGAGAAGAATGACATCAAGTGTATCGCCAAGCGCGGCAGCGATGGCGACCTCGAGTTCGGCAGGGACATCGAGCACGGCGCTCAACGCGCCATGTGCCCCCTTGAGGCGCGCTTGCTGTACTGCCTCCAGCAAAAAGCGTGCGCCTTCCGCGTATCCGGCCAGCGATTGCTCCGCTTGTTCGAGCACTTCGAGATGTGTTTTCAAACGCCTATGTTCAGCCAGGCGATCCCCACGCTCCTCGTTTTTGGCCCGCCGTTCACTTTCAAGCGTTTCGAGTTCTTTCCTTACCCGTTCTAGTTTTTCGTTTGCCTTGCGCAATTCTTCTTCAGCGGTTTCGCGGCTCTCACGCGCCTGTGCATAGCTCTCCCCCGCCTGGCGCGCCGTAGACTCTGCAGATTCGATAGACTTGTTCGCGTTCTCAATCCGCGTTTGCAGGCTATGCAAACGGGATGTCAATTCATCCAGGCGGGCCTGTGACTCGGCACGCTGCGCGTTCCATTTTTCGATCTGAGTGCGTGCGCTCAGCAGTTTTTCTTCAAGGGAGGCGCGTTCCGTCTGCCTGCCCTGCAATGCCTGCTTTGCCTCTGCGTATTGTTTCTGAGCTTCATCATATTCAGATTGCAGCTGCGCTACTTCCTGCTCTGCTTCATCCAGGCGCTCCCGAGCAAGTTTTTCTTCATCGGCTGCGCGTTCTTTTTCCGCGAGGAGCGAGGCTTGCGTTGCAAGTAATGAATGGCGACGTTCCTCGAAAACCGCCAGACCCCGGCTGACTTCTTCGCGCTGGCTGTGCAACTCCGCTGCCTGGCGGTGCCATGCATTGAGCTGCGCCCGTAAACTCGTTAACCTGCCCCGAAAGGCAGTGTATTCCGCCTGCGCTTTCTGATGGACGGCGCGCGCTTCCTGCACACGTGCTTCCTGTGCCTTCAAGACCTCGTGCGCGTTGGTTAACTCCTGCTGAGTGCGATGCCAGTGATAGCCATACCATTCACGCAAAATGATCTTCAGATCTGCCTGTGCGCGGGCATATTCGATGGCACGTTTTGCCTGCCGTTCCAGGCTGCGCAAGCGCGGCTCGAGTTCGGACATGATATCCAGGACACGCTCAAGATTGCGGATGGTATTTTCAAGTCTTTTGATGGCTTCTTCACGGCGGACGCGGTACAAGCCGACCCCGGCCGCTTCTTCAAAAAGCCGGCGGCGTTCGTCCGCTTTGAGCGCCAGTGAAGCATCCACCAGTCCCTGACCGATGATCGTATATGTACGCTCAGATAAACCGGAAGCCGCGAGCAACTCGTTCAGGTCGCGCAGCCGTACATGCTGATCGTTGAGCAAATACTCGTTATGTCCATCACGATAGGCACGGCGCGTCATGCCAACTTCTGTAAAGTCGAGAGGAAGCCAGCCATTGCTGTTATCGAAGAGGATGTGCACGGAAGCCATGCCAGCACGTGAGCGATGCTCGGAGCCGCTGAAGATCATGTCCTCAGTCTTTTTCCCCCGCAGGAGAGAATAGGATTGCTCTCCCAACACCCAGCGCAAAGCATCGGCAATATTCGATTTGCCGGAACCATTCGGCCCGACAATCGCAGTAATACCGCTCGCGAACTCAAAAGCAGTTTTTGAAGCGAACGTTTTATAACCTTGCAATTCAAGAGATTTTAGGCGAAGAGGCATATATAGTTTCGATAATAGTTTATTTGAAAGAGATACCCAACGTTTCCAGCGCAGCTTGCGCGGCCAGGCGCGCGGCAATGTTCTTACTTGAGCCATGTCCCCTGCCATGGGTCAGGCCCTGGATGCGAACTTCGACCTCGAACATTTTTGCATGGTCCGGCCCACTTGATCCGACCGTTACGTATTGGGGAGTCCCCAGCTTTTCAGCCTGGGCCCATTCCTGCAGGCGGCTCTTGGGATCATGGATCTCGTCGAGAATGAAACCCTTGGCATCTTCCAGCAAGGGACGGACAAACGTATTCACCGCCTCGATACCTGCACTTAGATACAACGCGCCGATCAGCGCTTCAAAGGCGGAGGCCAATAACACGTCGCGTTCCGCCCCACCAGATGAGTGTTCACCACGTCCCAGCAGCAGCGCCCGACCTAAGTCGAGGCGTCGCCCAAAGATAGCTAGCTGTTCATTGCGGACAATCGCTGAGCGCATCTTGGTCAGGTCGCCCTCGGGCATCTCGGGAAAGCGATGATAGACCCATGCACCGACGGTAAAGTCGAGCACAGCATCCCCAAGGAATTCAAGCCGTTCGTTATCCTCCAGTGAATCGGGATTTTCGTTGACGTATGAACGGTGTGTAAGGGCACGTGTCAGCAAGGATAAATCCGAGATGGGCAGACCCAGCCGTTGGCGAAGGCGCGCAGCGGATTCGACGTCCCGCGATTGAGAATCTTGAGTCACATTCGTCTCCCGGGAACTCAGGGAGCGCCAGGTCCGCCCGATCTCCCTTTTTAGTGAGGAGGGGCCGGGTCTCGCGTTCCATCAGTTCCGATGTTTTGAGCGGGCTGAATTTTAACCCGAATTGGAAATGCTGGCTATGATGCAAACCCGTTTTAAGATACAATCCGCCTATTCACTTGGAGGAGCCTTGAGCGAAGTAAGCAGTGAAACCCGATTCCTGCATGCGATCGAAATGGGGCTCGGCGCCTGGCAGTGGGGCGATAGACTTGTATGGCAATATGGGCACGGATATAGTGTAGGAGAAGTGCGCCAGGCTTTTCAAACATCCATTCATGAGGGTATTTCTTTTATTGATACCGCGGAACTTTATGGAAACGGTCTTTCTGAACGCCTGCTGGGCCGGTTTCTCAAAGAGACCGATCAGCCTGTTTTGGTTGCAACCAAGTTCTTTCCACTGCCCTGGAGGATCCGGAAGTCTGCACTGCCGCGAGCTTTGAAGGGTAGCCTTGCCCGGATGGGAATTGAGAATGTGGACCTGTACCAGATTCACTGGCCAAGCCTGGTTATGAATACCGAAAATACCATGGAAGGGTTGGCGGAGTGTGTGAAGAGCGGCATGGCAAGAACGGCCGGTGTTTCAAACTTTGGACAATCTCGCATGCTTGCGGCCTACTCAGCGCTCGCGCGTCATAATCTTCCACTCGCATCCAATCAGGTTCACTACAGTTTATTGAACCGCACTGTGGAAAAAAATGGCACACTGGCAAGGTGCAAGGAGCTGGGGATCCGTTTAATTGCTTACAGTCCGCTTGAAAAGGGGCTGCTCACAGGCAAATATAGTGTGGAACGCCCTCCGCCCGGCACACGCGCTAGGGGATATGCAAATCTGCTTCCCAAGATCCAACCACTACTTAAACTAATGACCGAGATCGGACAGGACCGTGGAGGCAAGTCCAACGCACAGATCGCGTTGAACTGGCTCATCTGCAAAGGCGCGCTTCCCATCCCCGGTGCAAAGAACGCTGAACAGGCTCAAGAGAATGCAGGCGCGCTCGGCTGGCGGCTGACAGAGGAGGAAGCTGCAAGACTTGAGAGGATAAGCGATACGATTTTGGAACAAAAAAATTCTCAGTGAAAAGTCACTGAGAATTTTTGAACTGCTGCTTTGCTCATGTCATGCTGAGCGCAGCGACACTTGCACCTGGCGCAAGTGCAGGTGAGCATTTCTCACACTATCACCGAGAGACTTCTTCGTTCGCAAAACGCTCCCTCAGAGTGACATCTTATTGGCTATCTGACCATAAACATCGGGCGGTCGAGGCGATATCCCATCGCCTCCAATTTGGGAGCGAACATGGGGCGCAAGCCGGTTGGCCTGAATTGTCCGAGGGGCCTGCCTTCCTGATCGGTACCGGTCTGCTGAAAAACGAAGATGTCCGTCAGGGTGATCACTTCTGACTCCATGCCCGCCACTTCGGCGATTTGCGTAACTTTACGGGTTCCATCCGGGAAGCGGGTTAGATAGATGATCAGGTCAAGCGCCGCTGCAATCTGCTTGCGGATCGCCAGGACAGGCAATTCAAAGCCGGCC
>DASWKT010000342.1:0-3989 GCA_036396515.1 Anaerolineales bacterium
ATGAGGAGACAGCTTGAGAAGGCGATCAATTACGAAGCCTAACTTGGGTTATCAGTTCAATAACTCAATTGTTTTACAAAACATGAAGAGTGAAAAATGATCCAAATAATCATAGCGAACAAAGAGCAGCCTGCCCGGCCGGCTGGTATTGTGTTCTCTTTCTTTATTGTTGCTTTTGAGAAGAGGAATATGTGATGAGCCAGGCGAGTGCTATCCAAGCGACCATTGGAGGTAATATCAGTGGGCAAGTAGCGGTAGGGGATCACATTCTGCAATTGGGCAATGCGAATGGGGGAATTGTCAATATTGTTCTATCATCCACCCAACTGGTCTTCACCCTCAGGGAAAGGAGCACTGCATGTTGAAAGAACAGGCGATTGCCAATCAGTTGCCACTACCTGTGGATGAAATTGTCAAGGACTATCGTTTGGCCTACCAATCCCGTCAAGCCTCCATCATCGGACGGCGCGAAGTCTTTAGCGGTAAAGCCAAATTCGGAATCTTCGGCGACGGCAAGGAACTTGCCAACCTCGCCATTGCCCGCGCCTTTCGGAAAGGCGATTGGCGCTCCGGCTATTATCGTGACCAGACCTGGATGTTCGCACTGAACGTGATGAGTATTCAGGAATATTTCGCGCAGATGTATGCGCATGCCGATGTCAATGCTGAACCTCATACAGGCGGACGTTCGATGAACGCGCATTTCGCCTCCCGCTACATCAACCCGGATGGCTCATGGCGTGACCAGACTGACACGTATAACGTCGCGGCGGATCTCTCGCCCACTGCGGCGCAAATGCCGCGCGCCGTCGGGCTGGCATACGCGTCCGTGCTCTATCGCAATCTGCCCTCACTGCACGAGTTCAGGCGTTTCTCGCGCAACGGCGATGAAGTGACCTTTGCCACCATCGGCAACGCCTCCACTGCGGAAGGCATGTTCTGGGAATCGGTCAATGCCATTGGGGTGCTGAAAGCGCCTGCGGTTATCGTTGTTTATGATGATGGCTTGGGTATCTCTGTCACCAACGAGTTCCAGATCGTCAAGGAAGACATTTACGAAATCATGCAGGGCTTTCGGCGCAAGCCTGCTGGCAATGGCTATGATCTTTATCAAGTTCATGGCTGGGATTACCTCACTCTGGTCGAAACGTTTTTGCCACTTGCTTAGCCAGGCTCGACTGCGATGAACTTTTGCCAAAATCACTTGATGCGCACTGCCCTTCACGTACAGGCTGATCGCCTTGCGGCGCAATCGAAACTCTTGTTTATCGTCCATGCTCTCTCCCTTTCGGAGAGAGCATGGCTCAGATTGGAGATCCAAGTCAAGATGCTAATGCAGTTCACGATGCCTTGAGCCTTTTTCGAGATAAAATGGTTCACGATGTTATGAACCCTGACAGGTAAATAAATCATTGGTCATCGCAGAGGAACGAGAGAATTCAACTCGTTATCATCTCCTGGAGACCATTCGTCAATATGCACGGGATAAATTGTTGGAGGCGGGTGAAGCGGAGCAGGTGCGTAACCGGCATTTGGATTTCTTCCTCGAATTCGCGGAGAGACCCGAATCTTATATGAACGGTCCTCAAGAGTTGGAATGGAGAATGTTACTAGATGAGGAATATGACAATCTACGTACGGGCCTGGAATGGGCAATGGAAAATGATGTGGTGAAGGTATTGCGTTTGGGAGGTGCTTTACATCTATTCTGGGAAAGACATGGTTATGAAGTCGAAGGGCGGCGGATAATCAATCAGGTTTTGGCACGTGCCAAAACGCTTCCACCCGCGGAAGGCGAGGCAGCTCGCAGGCGAACCTTCTATCAAGCGAAGGCATTGCACGCGCTAGGACGTTTAAACTTCGGGCAAGGCGACAACCTCGGCGCTCTGAAAGCCCTCGAAGAATCGGCGAACTTATTGCGCCAAATAGGGGAGAAACGCGTGTTGGCCCAAGCGCTTTCTTTCATTGCCATAGCGAGAGTAGCTTTAGGGAATGTAGAAGCAGCCTATGTAGCGGTGGAAGAGGCGGTTGCTCTGGCACGTGAAGCTGGAGACAAAGTGACGTTAGGACTGGCGTTGACCTTTATGGGAGGAATTATCGCCCTGACGCAGCATGATCTCCAAACGATGCGCCGATATCATGAAGAAGGCATTCAATTGTTGAGGGAAACCGGAAGTCATTGGCAGACTGCTATGACTGCATTTGGGTTTGCAAGCTTTACTGCCTCACAAGGAAACTATGCTGAGGCACGTTCACAATTTGAGGCCTGCATCCCCTTGTTTACTGAACTAAAAGATAGGCATCGTCTTGGCATGGTGTACAGTGAGTTGGCGCATCTCGAGCGGCAACAGGGTCATTTTGCACAAGCCAAGACGCTTTATCGCGAAACGATCCAGGAGTGGCAAAAAATCGGACATCGCGCCGCGATTGCCCACCAACTGGAATGTTTTGCATTCATTGCCAAAGCACAGGAAGAAGATCAGCGCGCTGCACGGCTCTTCGGCGCCGCTGAAATCTTGCGCGAAAACATCAATATACCAATGATGCCCGCGGAGCGACCCGAATATGACCGTGAAGTGAACGATTTGCGCGCCAACATGGATGAGGCTGCTTTTGCCAAAGCTTGGGCTGAGGGCCGCGCCATGACCATGGAGCAGGCGATTGCATATACACTGGAGAAACCAATCGATTAATTATCAATCAGATAAGTCAGGAGTGAAGCAATGACTTGGGCACACCGACATCCTGTGTTCGTGTGGACGATCGCCTGGGGCATGACTGGCGCTGCTCTATACGTAAGCGGAGTCTTCAACTCACCACGAACCGGGCCACTATGGGTCGCCTTGGCAGGTGGTGCTATCTCTTGGTCAATCGCTGGAGCCACAACCTTTGCAGGGAAATGGAATCTTTCATATTTACTGATTTGGGCAGTGGCGTATCTTGTCTCCTTTGCTCTGGCCGGATTCTTTCTAAATTTGTCCGCGCTCGGCGACACGATCATGGGCCTTCTTATTGCGTTCATCGGATGGTCTGTTGGCCCAGCATTTGGTGCCCTTACGTGCACCTGGCTAATCAGCGATCATTCAAAGTTGCGGCAATCTGCTATCGTGGCAGGCATCTGGATCCTGGGATTCTTCATAGGCACCTTTATCAGCTTCATGGTAGCATTTCTCGCAGCAGAGCTCGCAAAAATATTTATTGGGTTTCTAATTGGAGTACCCGCTGCGCTCATTCTCGGTTTCGGATTGGGATGCGCCCTGGGTGGCTCCACAGCATCGGCTATCGCTGTCAACACTACGCGCCGTGTGACGAGATTGCTTTAGGTTACGCAGTTATCTATGGCAGAAATTTTTTATCCGTGGCTTAATACACAGCCTCACTCGGATTGAAAATTCGACATTACCTCTTCCACAAACAGCGTATACGACTCCAGGTCATTCCCCGCGAAATCCAGACACAGCTGGTCCGCGCCGACGCGTTTGTACTCTCCAACTATATCTGTCAATTGTGATGGCGTGCCAACCAGCGCCATCCATGGCTCGACGCCCCTGGGCAGGAGATGTTCGATCTTCTTTTTCAACGCCGGCTCTGTCGGTGCGCATACGACCAAATCATAAGTTGTTTTTTCAATCGTGGATTCATCCCTGCCAACCTCTTCACAGTGACGTTTGAGTGTCTCCCTTTGCTTGATGAACTCCTCAGGTGGTCCCCATAAATTGCAAGCATTTCCCAAGTCAGCAATGATCCGCAAAGTGATCCTCGGACCTACTCCGCCAATCAAGATAGGAGGATGAGGCTTTTGAAGCGGTTTGGGTTCGAGAATTGCGTATTCAACCTGGAAATAATTTCCGTGAAAGGTAAAGCGCGGCTGAGTCCACAGGCCGAGGATGAGTTGCAGTGCCTCTTTCATTTGAGCAAGCCGGATCGAAGGCCTTTCAATGAATTCAAAACCATACGCTCTATATTCGGGTTTGAAGCCTCCCGCGCCA
>DASWKT010000343.1:0-2477 GCA_036396515.1 Anaerolineales bacterium
ACCGGGTGTGCTGGCTTCCACCAGAAATGCGCTCACGCCTTTTTGTTGTTTATCAGGATCAGTCATCATAAAGACGACATAATAATCAGCAACAGGACCGCTCGTCACCCACGATTTGCGCCCGTTCAACATATAGTGATCCCCGTCGCGCGTGGCGCGGCTTTTCATCGTCCCGGCGTCTGATCCGCTTTGAGGTTCAGTGAGTGAATATGCACCGATTGATTTTCCCGATGCAATTGGCGTGATGAATTTTCTCTTTTGTTCTTCGGTGCCAAACTTCAAAATGCCATGACAATACAATGAATTATTCACGGACATGATCACGCCATGCGATGCATCCGCTTTGCAAATTTCTTCGAGTGCCAGTACGTAGGCCAGGGTGTCCATGCCTGCGCCGCCGTATTCCTCGGGTACCTCGATTCCCATGAAGCCCATCCCGCCCATTTTTTTGATGGTTTCGTTGGGGAATTCCCCGCTTTCATCGAATTCAGCCGCGATGGGCACGATCTCTTTCTGGGCGAAATCACGGGCGGCATCGCGAATCATTTTGTGCTCTTCGTTAAGAGAAAACAAGGCAAGGTCAGGCATTATTCCTCCAGTCAATAATCTCTCGCGATTATACCGCTTCACAATATCCAGCTGAGTTACGGCTGTCTGATAAAATTCAAGCGTAGGTCTGGCTTTTAGCCGGACCCATCAATGCCAGAGATCTTATGAACACCACACCAACCACCGAAGACCGCATCTGGGCTGTCATCTCGCATCTTTCCTCCCTCGCGTTAGGCATGGGAATTCTTTTGCCGATCATCGGCTGGGCGGACCAGCGGCGCAAGTCCAATTACGCATCATTCCAGAGTCTGCAGGCGCTTGGATATCAATCGCTGGGCTTTACCGTTTGGGTCTTGTCTTACCTGATAATAATCATTGCGGCTTCGATCCTCCTGCTTGCCATCCTTGGATCGAGAGGCGGAACAAGTCAGAACATGAACGCAGTTCTGGGTCCTTGGATGATCTTTTTTTTCACCATCCTATTTGGGTTTTTTGCGCTCTATTTTCTGTTTCCAATCGCAGCAGCAGTTGCCTGCGCGCTTGGAAAGGATTTTCGCTATCCGATTATGGGTGATCGCCTGGCGCATTATTTGGAGTATGACCCAACCCGGAAGTCCGAAGCACAAACATGGCTAAATCAGGATCACGAGGTCTGCTGGGTAGCGGCAATTGGACATTTCAGCGTCATTATCATGCTATGGGGTATGCTTGCGCCACTGACCGCGTGGATACTCTATGGAAAACACAGTGCCTTCTTGAAATTCCAATCTGTACAAACAGTTGTCTATCAGGCCGTCACTACACTTCTTTATTTTGGAGCCGGGTTTCTGTATTTGTTTGGCTTTCTTTCATTAATTGCCCTAACCGGATTAACTAGTGGGCCGGATCTCAATTCACCTTTGGCAATGATCGGGGTCATGGTTTTCGGCGTCTCTTTGCTGATTGTTATTGTCGTCGCGTTGTTTTTGCCATTAATACACATAGTGGGGCAGTGGGCCGGATACCGCGTGCTCAAGGGTGATGACTATCATTACCCATTGATCGGCAGGCTGGTTGGCAAATGGATCTCAAACAAATCTACCGTCGAGGAGAAACTTGCATGAAAATCTTAATCGCTGCTGATATGGAGGGGATTACCGGTGTAACCACATGGGACCAGGTCACACCAGGACATGCGGAATACGCGCGCTTTCGCCGGCTGATGACACAAGATGTGAACGCCGCGATTCGCGGAGCGTTTGAGGCGGGCGCGGAGGAAGTCCTTGTTGCTGACGGGCATTGGAACGGGTCGAATATCCTTGTTGAGGAACTGGACTCACGGGCGAAGTTGAACACCGGTTCGCCCTCTCCATTCTCAATGATGCAGGGAATTGATGAAAGCGTGGACGGCGTAATGTTTATCGGCTATCACGCCCGCAACGGATCGCCCAATGCAATTCTCGATCACACGTGGTCATCGAAGACCGTTGCGAATGTTTGGCTGAATGATATTTTGACAGGCGAATATGGATTGAACGCGTCGCTCGCCGGTCATTTCGGTGTGCCTGTGATCATGGTCTCTGGCGATCAAACAGCTTGTGCGCAGGTCACCGAACTACTTGGTGAGATGGAAACCGCGGTGGTGAAACAGGCAACAGGTCGTTTTGCGGCTGAGTGCCTGACACCGCCGGCCGCGCAAGAGATGATCTTTATGTGTGCGGCGCGCGCCGTGGCGCGGCTGTCTGAGGGAGATGTGCCCGATCCGTTTGTGTTGGATTCGCCTGTCCGGGTGGCCGTGGAGTTCTTTAAATCGGATATGGCAGATCGCGCCACGCGCATCCCGTTTACAGAACGCGATGGAACGCGCGTGTCATTCACGACGCAGTCCATGGCTTCGGCGTATAATGGCTTCCGTGCAATGGTGATGCTGGCGATCGGTTGAGGGGAGG
>DASWKT010000344.1:0-9444 GCA_036396515.1 Anaerolineales bacterium
GGGTTGTCATGGAGGGGGTTCGTACACGAGTAACCTTGCTTAAAGAATTGGGATGGCAACCACGCCTGGTCTCAATTGATATCGGTGACAGCCCGGCGGTATCACTTTATATCAGCAACCAGAAACGTGCCTGCGAACAGGTCGGCATCGACTTTGAGCATCGGCATTACCCTGGCAATTTCACCGAGGGCGAATTGCTGGCAGCGCTTCATGCGCTCAATGTAGACCCGCGCGTGACAGGCATCATTCTGCAGCGCCCGGTGCCATCCCTATTGGATTTGGAGCAATTGGAAAACGCCATCCACCCCAGCAAAGATGTGGAAGGGATGAGCTCTGCCAACATCGGTAACATTGTGTATGGTGATTCATCATTAGGTCCGTGCACATCCCTGGCATCAGTAGAGTTGTTGCGCTCGACTGGTCTTAACCTGCGTGGATTGGAAGTGGTCGTTGTGGGACACTCCGAAATTGTGGGCAAGCCGGTCGCCTTATTACTCGTGGAAGAGCTGGCCACCGTCACTATTTGTCATCATGGCACTCGTAATTTGGCATACCACACACGCCAGGCTGATGCATTGTTCGTGGCTGTGGGCAAACCCGGCCTGATTACAGCAGAGATGGTCAAGCCCGGAGCAGCAGTGATCGACATTGGCATTAATCATATTGAAGTCATTCAACCTGATGGCAGCCGAATCTCAAAAATTGTAGGGGATGTGGATTTTGAAAGCGTCCATGAAGTAGCCGGGTGGATCACGCCGGTACCAGGCGGTGTGGGCCCCATGACTGTGGCGATGTTGTTACGCAATACCGTGGTCGCTACCGAACGTCAGAAACATCGATATGAGGAAGTAATGCGGGAATGAATGCAGGCGTCTATTAATTGTTCGACAGTTCAAACCCTTACTTTTCCCGATCGAACAAAATTTCCCTGAAAGGAATGTATGTCACGTAACCGTATCATCCTTGTTACGGCTGGGATCATGCTCAGCCTGTTTTTGGCCTCGATGGAATCCACAGTTGTTGCCACCGCCATGCCCACCATTGTGGGGCAGTTAGGCGGGTTGGAACATTACTCGTGGGTCTTTTCTGCATTTCTGCTGGCTTCCACAACCGTTGTTCCACTCTATGGCAAACTCTCAGATATCTACGGACGCCGCAAATTATATGTCTTCGCTATGGCGCTCTTCCTGATCGGTTCCGTCTGGTGCGGATGGGCAAACAACATGACGCAACTCATCTTTGCCCGGGCACTACAAGGCATCGGCGCGGGCGGTATCCTGCCGTTGGCTTTTATCTTGATCGGCGAGATGTTCAGTCTCGAACAGCGCGCCAAAATGCAGGGACTTTTCTCGGGCGTGTGGGGAGTTTCGTCCATCATAGGACCGCTATTGGGGGGCTTCCTTGTCGACCAGCTTTCCTGGCGCTGGATCTTCTACATCAACGTCTTTCCCGGTTTGCTTGCCGCGGCGCTGGTCGCTTTTGCATGGCGGGATCAGGCTCACAGTCACGAAAGACCCGCAGTGGATTACGCGGGAGCGGCACTGTTAACGGTCAGTGTAGTCATGCTTCTGCTTGGCCTGATGGGATCTGGAATAGTTAGTTGGATTTTGATCGCAGCCGCAGTCGTGCTTTTCATCCTGTTGTTATGGGTGGAACGCCGCGCCGCTGACCCGATCCTGCCGCTTTCGCTTTTCCGTGACCGGCTGTTTTCCACCGCGACCGCGCACGGCGTCCTGACAGGCTGGGCTTTATTTGGCAGTGTCTCGTTCATCCCGCTATTTGTGCAGGCTGTGCTGGGCACAAGCGCCACCCAGGCTGGTATCACGATCACACCGATGTTATTGGGTTGGGTGACGGCCAGCATCATCGGTACGCGCCTGATGCTCACCATCGGTTATCGCAAACTGGGCCTCATCGGCACGGCTGCATTTACCGTGGGCGCATTTCTGATGTCAACTGCAAGGATGAACACCAGCCAGATCAGCCTGATGAGCTTCGTCGCGCTGATGGGGATTGGCATGGGGCTTTCAATTCCTTCTTTCCTGATCGCTGTACAGACCAGCGTGCAAAGGCGACAGCTCGGCACCGCCACTTCGACTCTTCAATTCAGCCGTTCGATTGGCGGGACGCTGGGCGTGAGCGTGATGGGCGCTGCTCTTAGCGCGCGGCTCGCTACAAACTTAAGCGCATCGGGCCTGGACCCCGAACTGGTGAGGCAATTACTCGATCCTTTACCTGGCTCGCAGGTTGTCATTGCAGAGGCTGCGCGCGCTGCCATGGCTGATGCCATCCACCTGGTGTTTGTGATCGCATTCGTTGCCGCCGCACTTGCAATGGTCACGGTCTTTTTCACCCCGCATAAAGAATTGAGGGAGAGACTCTCTGAACGCGATCGTTCGCCTGTAAGTGCAGATTGATCATGCTGAACGTGATGTACGAGAGGATAATGCGCCTACATAAACTCCCAATAACACCAATACAGATCCACCCAGGAAAGCCAGGGTAGGTGACTCACCAGCCAGCAACGAGGCGGCAACAACTGTCACTAAAGGTGTAAGCACTCCAATATATGAAGTTGCGGTCGCGCTCCATCGCGAGAGTATCCAGACCATCAGTACAAAACCTACAATCGAACTGGCAACAAGCCATCCCAATGCCAGCCACGTTGAGAGAAGAGCAGGCAAGCCAAAGGTTTCCCTGGAAAAGACAGATAAAATCAACAGGAGAATGGCCGCGGTTCCCATCGCCACTGCATTCGTCGCGATCGGATGGCTCTTCGGAAAATACTTTACGACAATTCCAGATAATGCCGCGCTAATAGCCGCTAGTAAAACGGCTCCGAGATAAATAAACGGTATGTCAAATTTAAGCTGTTCATTAAATACCACGCCTATGCCTGCGATCACAACGCCAGCGCCAAGTATTCCTCTCCATGTTAATCTTTCCAGGCCTATCAGGGAAGCGATCAGCAGTGTGATAAGAGGGATGGCTGCAAACATCACTGAAGCCATCCCCGCGCTCACTTTGGTTAAAGCCCAGTAGAGAAACCCGAAATTGATGGCGAAGGCAAATAGCCCGAATAAAACTGCACCGGTAAATGCCTCTCCTTTGGGCAGAGGAATGTGTCTTATTCGAACGATGCTAGAGAGTAATATTGAGGCAAGGATAAAACGTAACGACGCTCCCCAAAATGGAGGCAGTTCCTGGTTGCTGAACTTTACTGCCACAAAATTTACCCCTAAAAATATCACCACTGTAACGAAAGCCGCTAAAGTTAGTCTATCAAGATTGTTCTTTTCTGCCATTCGGAGCAGTATACTCTGATTAATATCCACTAGCGGTATTTGGTGAATTGGACAGTATCCAACAGGTTCGCTATTTACGACTAGAATTATTATGTCTAATCAGCTTACTTTGATTTTGCCTTATATTCTGCTAGCCGCGGGTGCTGGCATCTTGGGAGGCGTGATCGCCCTGTTCTGGAGTCCCGGGGTCAGGAGTCGAGGCGCGATCCAACACTTTGCCGCGGGAGCGGTGCTGGCAGCCGTGGCATCGAACGTCATTCCGGAAGTCGAACGCACCGGCACCTTCGCTGGGATCATGAGCGGCTTTGTGCTTGGGGGACTTGCGATGATCGGACTCAAATGGCTCGTCTTGAAATTTGAACATGAAGCAAAAAGCAAGCACAAGTTGCCTGTTGGCCTGGCAGCCGCAGTGGATACATTTCTGGATGGGGCGATTATCAGCGTTGGTTTTTCAACCGGTGATGATCAACTGGGAACGCTATTGGTTGTTGCGAACTCCTCTTCCTGACATTATCAGTGGGTGTTGAATTTCGCAAAGGTCGGTCCAAGCTCTGGCAGGTATTAGCAGTCACGAGTGGAATTGCATCTCTACTACTGGTGGGAGCATTTGGTGCAAGTCTTCTTTTCGGAGAGGCCCCAGAGACTACTCTGGCTGTGGTGTTAGCCTTTGGAGCAGCGGCTCTGATTTATCTCATTGCTGAGGAATTGCTGGTGGAGAACGTCCAGGCGGAAGAAAGTATCTTTTCAACAGTGATGCTATTCAGCGGGTTTCTCGCTCTGCTGGCATTGAAATTACTTGGTTAGAATGGTCTATAATGATCCAAAGACCATAGAATTCAAAGAGCCAACAAAAGAAACGGGCAACACTGGCATACGTCATGATCCTGACAACCGAACGTCTCATTCTACAGGATTTTGTTGAAAGCGATTGGAAAGCCGTACTGGCATACCAGCAAAACCCACTATACCTGCGCTACAATGAATGGACCGAGAGAACCCCTGATGCCGTTCGCGCGTTCGTCCAAATGTTTATTGATCATCAAAAGCAGGATCCTCGAATAAAATTCCAGTTTGCTGTCACGCTCAAGTCCACAGGGCAACTCATAGGGAATTGTGGAGTTCGGCGCGAGTCTGCTGAGGCATGTGAGGGAGACATGGGCTATGAACTCGATCCAGATCATTGGGGCAAGGGATATGCCACCGAAGCCGCCCGTGCTGTCTTACACTTTGGATTTTCAGATATGGGTCTCTCTCGCATCTCTGCCTCCTGTGTCGCTGATAATACTGGTTCTGCACATGTGCTTGCAAAGCTCGGTATGCAACAGGAAGGACGGCTTCGGCAAAATGAGCACTATAAAGGCAGATGGTGGGATACATTGTTATATGCCATTTTGCACGAAGAGTGGCAAGCACTCCATAACAACCTGTCATCTGAACAAAACGTTTAACGGGTATAAGCTCAAATGGACTGCCGGATTACACACATAGGCGCAGCGACGCTGCTCCTGGAAATTGGCTCAATCCGCCTTTTGACCGATCCCGTTTTTGATCCTCCGGGCGGGAATTATTACTTCGGCTACGGGACAAGCGCAAAAAAATTGACCGCACCAGCGCTGAGAGTAGAACAACTTGGAAAAATAGACGCAGGTCTTCTGAGTCATGACCACCACGAAGATAACCTAGACCGTGCTGGACGCGCTTTTTTACCACTCGCCCAGCAGGTATTGACAACATCGGCAGGCGCGAAACGACTGGGGAACAATAGCATGGGTCTGAGATCATGGCAGGGCACAGTAGTCAAATCAGATAGCTTTGAAATCAAAGTGACAGCGGTACCTGCGCGGCACGGGTCCCTGGGAAGCCACCTCATCGTGGGCGAAACAACGGGATTCGTCCTGGAATGGCCTGGACAAGAACATGGCACAATTTACATCTCTGGTGATACGGTCTGGTTCAACGGCATCAATGAGATCGCACGCCGATTTCAGATCGGCACTGCCATTCTTCACATCGGGAAAGCAAGTTTCCCTGTCACTGGCCCCATTCATTTCACGTTCAATGCCAGGGAGGCCCTGCGCGCAGTCAAGGCGCTCAATCCACGAACTGTCATCCCAATCCATTATGAAGGCTGGAAACATTTTCGGGAGCCGAGAGCCGAGGCGGAAAAGCAGTTCACCTCAGGACGGATGATTAACATGGTGAAATGGCTGCCGTTGGGAGAGCCAGTAGCTATAGAAATCTGATCTGCTCTCCACCTCATTTTGAAGTATTATTGGCAAAATTATTGATCCACTGTTGTATGGAGGAGAAATATGGACCTGGTAGAAATCTCACACATGGAAGGACGCGTTCCCGTGACGGTTTTCCGTCTCCAGGACCGGGTCAATTTAGGAAACTATGCAGAACTGGAGCAGACAGCAAAAGACGCCTACGAGAATGGGATGCGCGATCTGGTCATTGACCTGAGCACGACGCCCTCACTCACAAGCATTGGTGTCCGCGCTCTGGTGGTTATTCACAGGATGCTGTCGGGTGCCGGAGATGCAAAGCATCTCAAACTGGCGGGCCCAATCCCATACATCCGCGAGATGTTGGACGTCTCCGGCGTGACTCAATATATCGAAATCTATGATACGGTGGATGAAGCTGCGGCGTCGTTCTAGCAAGCATTGAATGAACCAGGAGGCCGGCTTTCACCAGCCTCTTATTTTTGCTTAATGGTTCGCGAACGGTGCACTGCAAGCTGATCCAGTATTTATTTACGCCACTGGAAGATCGACAGCTTCCACAGTCATCCCAAAGGACGGCTTGGCTACGGTTGAGGCGGCTGTAACTTTTTCTTAGATTATTCCCGAAAATTGTGACAAAAGACACTAGATCATGTTCCCCCATAAGTACTAATATGGACTTAGAAAGCCAAATAGACCTCATTAGTATTTTGGGAACGCTTAAGCATAACTTGAGCGTCTTGAGATACTGGGCGGCGAAGATCCGATGACCAGCATGGTCGCTCTATCCTTTCAGGATTAAGTCATCGAGGAGCCAATAGCGAAACCGGCCCACTGGGTCGGTTTTTGTGTTTTCAGGAAAACAAAAGAGAAGCTACTTTTTATCAAAAGGGTATTGATTACGTCATGCAATAGAGTTTCATTCAGAAAAACAAGAGAGGAGCTACACATCAAAACTATCAGTTTTTCGCTATATTTGTTACAGGAGATGACTTTATTATATGATGGTTAGAAAAAACAACAAAATTTTGGAGGATAAAATGATTTCAAGACGAGACTTTCTAAAACTTAGCGGAGCGGGCATGCTTTCGTTGTATACCGCTTCGCATGGCAAATTCATCCTGCGCGCCCAGGCCGCGATTCATGGCGGCGGCCTAGCTCCCGGATCGGTCACCAAGTACGCGACCCCATTGTTGATCCCACCCGTGATGCCCAAGGCAGGAATCGTCACGCAAAGGGGAAGGGCCGTTGATTATTACGAAATTTCGATGAGGCAGTTCGCCGAGCAGATCCTGCCAGCCGGAATGCCTCCCACAACCGTGTGGGGCTATGGCGCGGTCAAGTCGGCCAGCCCGAATGGGTTGCTGCTGCATAACGCGCCATCACTGACCATTGAGGCCCAGGCAAATGTACCAGTACGCGTGAAATGGATCAATGAGCTGGTGGATGCCAACGGCAAATACCTGCCGCACCTACTGCCAGTTGATCAGACCCTACACTGGGCAAATCCACCTGGAGGTGTATTAGGCCGCGATTCACGCCCAACCTTTTCCGAGACACCTGGCCCATATACTGGCCCTGTCCCAATCGTCACCCATGTGCATGGTGCGGTCGGTGTAGGCGATGAAAGCGATGGGTACGCGGAGGCATGGTATCTGCCAAAAGCAAAGAATATACCTGCGGGCTATGCACAAAGAGGCACCTGGTATGACTACTTCAGGGGTAAAGCCGCCCAGAGGTATGGAGCTCCATGGGGACCGGGATTCGCCACGTTCCAATATCCGAACCATAACCGGGCCTCGACCATCTGGTATCACGATCATGCGCTGGGCATGACCCGCCTCAACGTCTATGCCGGTCCAGCAGGTTTCTACATCGTTCGCGGTGGTCCGGCTGGAGATGAGGCTGTATTAGACAGCCAATCCAATACACGGGCTGTGCTTCCAGGTCCCGCTCCGCAGGCTGATGACCCGTTCCCACAGACTTACTACGAGATCCCGATCGCCATCCAGGATCGCTCATTCAATGCCGACGGCTCACTGTTCTATCCGGACACGCGTGCTTTCTTTGACGAATTCGGGGGGCCGTACATTCCTGGCAGTAATGTCTCACCGGTCTGGAACCCTGAGTTCTTCGGCAATATGATCATGGTGAACGGCAACACCTGGCCATTCCTGAATGTTGAACAGCGCCGCTATCGCTTCCGCTTTCTGAATGGCTGCCAATCGCGCTTCCTGATCCTCGACTTCAGCAATATCCCAGGCGTGGAAGTCTGGCAGATTGGCAACGAAGGTGGCTTCCTGGCTGCGCCGGTCAATATCACCGCGCACCACGGCAACAAGCTACTCATGGGGCTGGCCGAACGTGCGGATGTGATCGTTGACTTCACGAACGTTTCCGTGGGCTCTCATGTCCTCGCCAACATCGGTCCAGATGAGCCCTTCGGCGGCGGCATCCCAGGTGTCGACTTTGATCCTTCAGACCCGTCTTCGACCGGTCAAGTAATGGAGTTTCGCGTCGAGCCGGCCCTGGCGCCCGATCCCACCACGCCGCCACGGTTCCTGGTGCTTCCGGCCATCGCGCCGCTTCCGGCTGCCTCGGTCACGCGGCCTCTGGCGCTGATCGAGATGATGTCAGAGGTTCACGACGGTCCATCGGAGGCCATGCTGGGCCATGTGGACGCTGATGGAATGCCGATGCACCAAATGTGGTCAGAGCCAATTAGCGAGAATCCGGCTGTAGGTGCAACCGAAGTTTGGGAGTTCTACAACTTCACGGCTGATGCCCACCCCATGCATGTCCATGAGGTGACATTTGAAGTGGTGAACCGGCAGGCACTGGTAGTCAATGAAGATGGTGAAACCGCTCCACCCGCTCAACTCGTTGGTGATCCGCGTCCGTCCGAAGCCTCGGAAAGCGGCTTCAAGGATACTGTAATTGCCTATCCGGGCGAGGTCACTCGCATCAAAGCTAAGTTCGACACGCCGGGCACCTTTGTCTGGCACTGTCATATCGTCGAGCACGAAGACAACGAGATGATGCGGCCCTATCGCATCGGCCCGGCAGATCCGAATGCTCCGGGGTAGTGGTATGTAAAACCGATAATAATCTTTAGCTCAGGTGATTAGAATCCGCTTATACAAGAGACTGGCGCTTCGCCAGTCTCTTGTATATTGAATCGTCACGTTTTCATTCAGTCATATTTCTCAAGCCTTGCGCGGCGTGTGGCCGTCGAATCATCGAGGCTATTTATCGCCCGGAACTTGATGACAAATGTCGTACAACAAACCCTGATACAAAACGCCATTAATTTCGTCATGTAGCTGCAATTATTTGTCTCTCAATACTAGCTTTGTTCTACACCTCCTGAGGATTATGTGTGCAAACTATGCTGGTAGATGGGACTTGGCCAAAGTTAGTGGTTATTCTATTTTTGTAAAGGAATCATTGTAGATAATAAGGGAGATATCAATGAAACAAGTGAATATTATCATTCCCACCATTCCGCAGCCTGCTGATTTGGCAGCTATTCCTGGGCGGTTTTCTCCGCTGCGCTTCCTGGTCATCATAATCGGGGGGATATTTCTGGCAGAAGTGGTCGCCATGATCCTGCTGCTTAGCTTCACGTATTTGCCGTATTATCTGCAGACTTTGATAGATGCCAGTATTATGATCGTACTGATTTTTCCACTGGTATATTTCCTTTCCCTAAGACCTCTGATCCACCACATCGAAAAACAGCAACGGACGGAACAGGCACTTGTGCAGTCCAACGATTTGCTCTCACGAGCCGAGCAGATTGGAAGCCTCGGTAGTTGGGCATGGGATACCATCGAGGACCGAGTTGTATGGTCAGATGGACTCTATCGGATTTTCGGACTCACACCCAGGGAGTTTGGCGCCACCTATAG
>DASWKT010000345.1:0-10143 GCA_036396515.1 Anaerolineales bacterium
CCAGAACAGCCATTGTCAGAACTAAAAAAGCAGGAAAAAAACGTATTTGTTTATCCATTTAATCCTCTAGCGCTTGTTGCATAAATCATCAGACTTTTTGTAGGAAAATACAGGTAAAAATCAAATTCTGGTTGAGTCACACATGTCAGACATGCGTGCGGCACTCTGTGGGGTGAAAAGATATTCAACGAATAAGACGCGTAAATGCCAGAAAAGTTCCTCCCTCAGGCCGTTTGCAGGGAATCAAAATCTAATTCCTGTGGAGTGACTTTATACCTGTTCGAATAGTTCAACCGGGACGACAAACAGCGTGGCGCGTCTTTCGCCGGATGGCAGGGGAGTCAATTTTCTACGGATCAGTTCCAATGCAGACTCGACACGTTCATCCCTCACGCCAAGCAGAAGCGTTACCACTCCGCTACGCAGGAATCCGCCTGTGGATGCCACACGCGTGATCCGATATTTTTCGGCGGTGAGAGCCTGCGTAATTCCATCTGAGTCCTGGTCTTTGACAATAAGAATGATCATTTTCATGAAGCACACTCCGCGCTAGAGTTCTTCGAAACGTTCAACAGGCAACCCAAAAACGGTCGCGCCGCCCACAGTAACGGGCACAGGCGCGGGCATGGGGAGAGGCGAACCTTCCAAGGGAAGGGTGAGATATTCAATACGCTGGCGGCACGATTCTTCCAACGCCTTGAGAGCGCTTTCTGCTTTTCCATCGCGCAGTCCGATCAACAGTGTCACATTACGACGCCCGAGGAAGCCGCCCGCGCTCGAAAAAAACACGACGGGCAAACTCAGTTGCTCGAGGGCGCGGGTCGCGGTTTCCAGGTCCTGCTCCTGAACAACTGCGAGCATTAATAGTTTTATTGAAGGAGTATCCATGGCAGTCTCCTGCAGCCCAAGTCAAGCTGATCATAAGGAATAGTATACAGAATCCTTGCGATTGCACAAGCCACCAGTATTATAGGAAGGCCGCGCTGTATCCACAATACGTTAGGCATAAACGTCTTTTCGTAGAGCCGGGACGATGATATCGGCATCCGCAATATTTGTTTCGTTCCTTGGATATTGAGTATACTCAAAAAAGCCGCTCGGTTCTTGTTCTCCTGCTGAACAAAAAGGCTGATCTTTCCATCAACTGCGGGATAACAGCCGAAGCCGTTCACGATATTCGGGCAGGTCGATCATGGGTGGACGATCACGCTCCGCAATCTCCTCAACGTCAAGCATAAAGCTTTCCTTCTCATAGCGAATCAATTTCATGGTTTTATTGACGTTTTCCAAAATGTTCTGACCATAGCGAGACTCCAGCTTGCGTATCACCGCCTGAATAATGGCAAAGGACATTTTGCTCAATGCTTCCAGCGGCTGGTTATGATGGATGCGCTCCTGTAAGTCCACCTGGGCAATGGCGTTCAAGCCGAACCTATCCAGTATGTCAATCAACAGGCCGATCTCAACGCCATAGCCGGAGAAAAAGCTCAACTGCTCAAGCGCCGTGCGTCGTCCCCCATATTCTCCAGAGAGAGGCTGGATGACGCCGGAGAGCTCGGGGTAAAAGAGGTTTAGCAGAGGGCGCGCAGTCAGCTCGGTCACTCTACCCCCACCTCCGGCCTGTGTCTTATTGCCTACTTTCAAAGGCCGCCGGTAAAAACCTTTGATGAATTGAATATCGGGCCGAAGGAGCAGAGGGCCGATCAAGCCATATGCAAAGCGCGGATGGATGTTGACAATATCCGTATCCAGCCAGATGACAATATCTCCCTGCGTGCAGTATAGACTCTTCCAGAGCGCTTCGCCTTTGCCGGGCCGCGGGCCATATTCTGGCAGAACCGATTGATGGATGTACACCGGAATATCCAGGCTTTGAGCGATCTCTCTGGTACGATCTTCGGAATTGGAATCAATCAAAACAACCTCGTCCAGCAAAGGCACATCTGAAACCAAGGTCCGTTTGATCGTTTTGAGTACATTCCTGACTGTCTTTTCCTCGTTGAGTGCAGGGAGCGCCAGGCTGATGGAGAGCCCCTGTTCCTGTTTCAGGCGTAGCAGATACTCCAGATCCTGGGACTCATCTGCATGGAAGGTATTTTCAGCAAACCATTTATCTACAAGTACCGAGATGGCAGTATGACCTGCTTCTTCGCTCTCAAGACTGAAGAGTACGGGCCGCTTCGTTTTAAGGACGATCACGCCGCAGCGACTCTCTCCCATAATCTGTTCTGCGACGGGGCCCAAGGAAGTTTCCTTAGCTGCCGGGCGGGCGCTCGCGCCCATCACGATTAAGTCAAACTGACGCGCCGCCTCAGATATGACCTCGGTTGGGTTGTCCGTCACGATATCCTGCCTCTTCACTTCAGGCAGGTTTTTCAACACACGCTCTATTCCCCGAAATGCTGCGTCCTGTTTAAAGGCAGGATTGGTGGGAACCATATGAAGGGAGGTGATGTCCATTGGACGGAAACGCTTCATTGATAAGGCAGTGCGAAGCGCAAGTTCCGCATATGGGCCACCCCGAATTGGGATCAAAATGTCATTGAATTTTTCCGGTATGTGCGGGTTGACAATGGCAATGTCACATGGAGGGTGAGCCAGTACTTCTTCCGGAGTGGTCTTTAGATTCTCGAACTGGCACGGATACTCCAAAACCAAAAGATCGGGCTTTTCTTTTTCTATTAGTCTAATCAACTCCTCCCAGGGTCGATGAGTGGCGTACACTTCCGTCCGGCGATCGATTTGCTTCACGTTTGAAAGTGCCTTCAACGTCTGGCGGACTTCACGGGCACGCGCTGCGGCTATGCTGAGCGATTCACCTTCCGGGACATAGATAATACCCATGAACCTCACATCGTTTTCACCGGCAATCGCGCGCGCGGCGTTAATCGCAGAGGTCTGCTTACAACCATAGACGATAGGCACAAGAACTTTTTTAAAAAGTTTGTTTTTTAGTGCGCTCACCGAACCTCCTGGTGCTCACCTACCAAGAGCGGCGCAATATGTTTGGCATAAATATTTCCCCACGTATACTGTCGGCGCGTATCACTCCGCAGTTGAAATACAGGATCTGAAGAAAGATAATCTGCAATTTTGTTTGCAAGCTCATGAGGATTCTCATCGGGCGAGAAATAAGTTGCATGAGCCCCGCCCAGACTCCGCAACGGGGGAATATCCGAACAGAAAACGGGCAGACCTGCCAAGCCTGCTTCCAAAACGGGAATGCCAAATCCCTCCTCACGACTGGGGAGGAATAACGAGTCGGCCAGATGGTAAAAATCCGAGACCACCTTATCCGGGATGTATTCAGCCGCTAACTCGGCAAGAAAACATACGGCGTTAACCAGCCCCAGCTTCTTGCGTAATGCAACCAGCCTGTCGAAGTATTCCAGATTCGCAGGGTTATGGGGGCCAAGCGGACCCGTGATGACCAATTTTGAATCAGGAAAATCCTTCTTCAGGTACGCGCATACATGCAATGCCAGCTCGATGTTTTTTCTTGGTGTAATGCGCACCGGAAGGAGAAGCAGGGGAGCAGCATGCAGCAAATCCAATTGCTTCACGTAATCACTTGTCTGCTTTTCAAGTTTATGGAACCCTGCGACATCCACGCCATTGGGAATCACTGATATATCAGCCTTTTTGATTTGAAACAGTCCAGCGAGTTCGTGCTGGCGCATTTCAGAAATCGTGACCTGCTTTACACCCGGCCAGGCCTGTTTGAGCAGATCCCACGGATAGCCATCATGTAATTCCGCACGATAGCGCGGTGTCGTCCATGCCAGATCATGATGCCACAGGATAATGTGCGGATACTTTGGATGCTTTGAGAGATTCCACACTGCGACGGTCAGCGCGAGATTCTTGTTAAGCGAGCAAACATTATGAGCGATGAGGATTTCCACATCCTCCAAAACCTGGTTAAGGCTCGCGGTGAGTGCATCGACCAGCTCGGCAAATTTGCGCGGAACTCGCCCTGCATCCAATTCGGCCTTGACAGCAAGAACCTCGGGGTGGCGAGAGTCAGCCATCGGAAGATAGATAAAGGGTATACGCGGATCAATCTGCTCTCCTCGTCCCGCCAGAATCCGGACCTGATGACCGGCGTCAGCCATCAAGCGGGCATGGTGCCCCAGAACGCTTTCAACTCCCCCGACGACCGGAGGGGCCGAGTAATGGAGGAGGGCAATTTTTGTCATTAAGATTTTTCCCGGGCGGCTTGTATGGCTAAGTCAATGAACACAGCCGATGACCAGCCAAACATGGAGGCCGCATTCGGAGGATTCTCGCCGCTCATGGGATGATAGTATTCGTAAATATCGGTGCGGCAGCAGATCAAATCCAATGTGCGTTGGCGCAAATCACGGGCCAGCTCAGGGTAGCCCGAACGCTGCAGACCTTCGATCAGGAGGTAGTTCACATTTACCCAGGTTGGACCGCGCCACATTTGATTAGGATCATATTTTGGGTCGTCCATTGCAACAGTAGGGACAGGATAACGCGACCAAAACTGGCGCTCGTCAGTGAGATGGGCAACCAGGCGGCTGGAAATTTCAGCTGGCATCTGGCCTGTAATGAGCGGGAACAGGTTGAAGGGAGTCCGGACGTTCACGCGGGACCCGTTCCTGCTCGCCCAAAAGAGGCCGTTATCCGCATCCCAGGCGAGATCGATCATGCGTTGAGCCATTGCCTGTGCACGTTGCTGCCACATTTCAGAATCATCTGGTTTGCCAATGACCCGGGCAATTTTAGCCAGCGCCTCCTGTTGAAGGTAGAGATAGGTGTTGAGGTCAGGCGACTCCACGGGCATCCCATCATCCCATAACGGGCTGTCATCCAGTCCTGATGAAAATGGATGCTGATACTCGCACAGGCCATTGCTATCCACATCATTCTTCTCGAACCACCAATTATTGGAGCGCACAATCGGTTCGTAGATTTCATCCAGAAACTCACTGTCGCCATCGTGCTCGTAGAGTTTATAGGCAGCCCAGGCGAGCAGCGGCGGTTTGGTCACATCTGCATCCACCGGGAAGTTCAGGTGAGTCACCGCGCCTTCGTCGTGCACGGCATCCGGGATCATGCCATCCTCTTGTTGATGATCCAGCACGATACGGATCTGATCGTGTGCCAGATGCTTATCCAGGTGGCGATAAGCCAGGGCATGGAAGTAGGCATCCCATTGCCAGACGCCTACATAGTGGATCATCGAGGGAGTCATGGCCTCACGTGTCGTGTAGAAGCGGGTGGAGATGAGCCCGGCGCGCATGATCCACCAGGCGTAATAATATTGAGCCCGATATTCGTCGGCCACTTGCGGGGCATTAGCAAACCATTCGTGCCACTTATGAGCAGCATTATCGATGACTTTAGCAGGCTCGGGGATATAGCGGTTGAAGCCAAGGCGAGGCGTAATATTCAACAGCAGTGCTTTTCCCCCATCTGACGCATCCATGTGCATATGGACGGCCTGGTTGTCTGTGCCGAAAGCAGTTGTGACATGTGAAACGATTCGCGCATTGGTCGTATAAGCGACATTGCGGCGGATGTCCCCTGTCAAACGAAGTACACCGCCCCGCCGATCAGTCTGAATTTTATCCAGATTGGCATTGAATTTAATTGCGCATTGGGTCGATGGCAATGTGATCAACAGGGTTTCTGAATCCAAAAAAGCCAGGGTGAAAGTTCCGATGCGCGTTTCACAGTCAATACGATGTGGGTAGCTGGTCAGCTTAAGTTTGAGAGGGTCGCCTTCGCCGTCGGTAAAAATCCATTGATCAATGAGGGGTGGGCGCTTCCGATATGCGGAGAGCTGTCCCTCCCGTTTAAACCAGCGCTCTGCAAGCCGCACGGTGAGATAATCATTGGATTGAAATATCAATAACCGTGAACCGCGTTCGCTAAAGGGAATTTCGTATAGATTGATCCGATTCTTTAAGAGATCCAGATATTGTGAGTTCATACCTATAATCACTCCTTCATCTCCAACCATAATGCTTGATAGGGTTGTAGAGTCAATTTACCATTCAGAGAATCTTCCGTTCGAGTATTGGTCATTAGATCGACCAATCGTCCGGAAGCTGAATCAAAAACATCTTGCAAGTGAACTTTCACACGTTGAGGCTGGTTCGAAATATTGTGCAGGCACAATACCAGTCGAGTTCCATCTGGTGAAAGTCGTAGGAGAGCGAAAGTCGCTTCCCCACACTCCAACACTCGTTGTCCTCCATGCGGGTGAAACGCCGAGGAAGCGTTACGTGCTCGAAGCAATTGGGTATAACGGCTGAAGACATGATGGCGCAAAGAAGCCTCATCAGTTAACTCGCTTTCAAACGCGGGGAGATCGAACTTTTGACGGTTGATCGAGCGATTCCGCCCGGTCAAGTCAACTCCCTCGCGCCAGCCGCGCGAGCCAAAGAGACTGTGGAAATAAATTCCCGGGACGCCCACAAGCGCAAGCATGATTGCCTGGGCAGTCATAAAACGATCCACCTGAGCATCAAGAGATTCATCCGCGCCCGGGTCCGAGAGTGCATCAAAGTAATTGATATTGAGCTCATACGGTTTTTGAACGCCACTTTCATCATTCTTATACGACACCAGGCCACCATGCTGGATCGCCCGTTCGATCATTGCATCGATTTCAATGTCGGCTAAAATCCCGCGGGCCGGGTTGATGCCAATCCCATCGTGAGATGCGAGAAAATTAAAAAAGGTTGTGCGATTGGATGGCAACTTAAGTTCCGCAGCCCATTTTGAGAGGACATGGCTATTCCCTGTATAAAAAGTGTGCAGAACCAGCGGCGCCAGGGCGAAATTATAGACCATTTGCGCCTCGTCCCTGCCATCGCCGAAGTAAGAGATATTCTCGCTATGCGGGACATTTGTTTCTGTAATGAGCATCACATGAGGCGCAACAACATCGAGCACGGAGCGGAAGAGACGGATAATGCGGTGTGTCTGGGGCAGGTGAATACAGGATGTTCCGATTTCCTTCCACAGATAGGCAATGGCATCCAGACGGATGAATTGGGCGCCATGATTAACATAAAACAAGAGAGTGTCGATAATTTCCAGAAGTACATCGGGATTGCGGAAATTAAGATCGACCTGATCTGCGCTGAAAGTTGTCCACACCTGCTTGGGGCCTGAGGGCGTCTCGAATTTGGTCAACAGCGGCAGGGCCCGTGGCCGGACAACCTGGGAAAGATCGGGATTGCCTTCCACAACGATGAAGTAATCGCGGTATTGCAGATCCTCGCGTAAAAAAGCCTGGAACCATTCATGTTGAGCGGAGGCGTGGTTGATCACTGCATCGAACATCAAGCGGAAGTGATCCTGCATTGCCGATATATCCTCCCAGTCCCCCAAAGCAGGATCAACTTTACAATAATCTGCCACCGAGAAGCCGTCATCCGATGTCCATGGATAGAACGGCAAGATATGAATACTGCTTACGACGCCCTTCAGGTATTGGTTACAAAACGCGCCCAGGGATTGCAAAGGCTTTTCGCCAGAGAATTGCAGTTGATGGCCGTACGTGATCAGAATTGAATCGCGTTCCGTCAATTCGCCATCGTGGGCGCGGACTCGCGGGCGATAGTCTTCCATGATGCTTTGAAGACGTTCAAATAGTTGTGGCGCTTTGTCTGCTCCATAGAGAAAGGTGAGATGAGCTAAAAGATCTATCATTTTGATTTCCTGCGGAAGAACATATCCTGTCGTCCCGATGAGCGCACAGGGAAGATTCCCTGTTGAACAGAACGCAGCTCTTCCACAGTGAAGAAAGCCTTAGAGTGTGTGGACTGGATAATGTTCACGATCAGCGGCAGAATGACCCAGGTATACCAGTCAAATATCTGCATGTGTTGAATTATAAACTGCGACGGTTGCGCACCCTGGGATGTTCATTTATCATTAATCCAGCTTGCCTTCCTGAACATAACGTGTGAGTTCGCTCACGCTCCATTCCGCCAGTCCGAATTTCTCCACCGTGCGGCCGCGCCGCCAGTAATCAACCATTTCTGCGCGTTCGCGCTGCGCGGCAGAGATCATTTCATCGACTGAAACCGCGAGCCCAAGGAACACCGTCCGCCAGCCAGCGGATTCGGCCAGCGGCAAGAAGTTTGTCACACAGGCCACATGCACGCATTCGTCCAATGCACCAGCAACAACGGTTTTTGTTTCATTGATATCTCTCCTATCTTCAGGAGCTCCCCTACTTCCTCCCCTGGAACGATCCTCGACCCTAAAAATTTATACCATGAAAATCATTTTTCTTTCGTGGACGTGCGAGATTAAGAAGGGAATGTTCGTTAGGCTGTAAGCAGCCCAAACAATCCAAAATCTACAGAGAAACAGCCGTTGGCTCTGTACCTATCACCACAACCGCTTTGCCGTTTGCAAACACAACTTCTGTCTTTTCCTGTCCCCGTATCACTTTCAATCCTTTATATTGAATCGTCACATCCCATGGGAAGGGATTCGCACCTTCCAGCTTTACACGCGTATTTGAGAGGATCTCGACGCCGAGCACATTCAGGAACAAATCGACGGGAGCCAGCCCGCTTAAGGCGTTGCGCTCTCCAATACCTGTCCCTTTTTCGGCGTGGTAGCATGCGTAGAAGGCGCGGTTCTGCTTCAGGTTTTGGATGATGGCAGTCATGAGATGTGCGACCAGACGGGCCGCGTCTGAGCGGAATCCGTATTTCAGCAGGCCTTCGCAGATGAGCAAATTCCACGGCAGGTGAACGGCTTGTGAAACGGATTCAGCCTCACGCTGGGTCAGAGACGGGCAGGCAGGCACTCCGAAGGGGCGATGGAATCGTTTTGCATCCAGGAGGGCGCGTCCGATGATCACTTGGGCGCGTTGATCATCGGGAATTCCCGCCCAGAGCGGTGTGAAAAGTGTGTGGTCTTCAGTTGTAAAATCCAGTGTGCTGATGATAATCGTATCTTCATCACTTAAATCACGCACAGAAACTTTTGCCAGTTTTGAATATACTTTTTGAGTGGTGAACACCAACCCGCCGTGGTGCCATTGGAAATCGTTGCCTGATGCAGTCTCATCTGAAGGCTTGGTTGCGAACGAATGGATCCGGATCTGAGGCCGCTTCGCCGCGGGACTTTGGGTCTGAACCTGGATCAATAAGCGCACCGGTTGCTCGAACGTCAGTTTCGGGGTTGCAGTGCCTGCACCTTTTTGCTTGACCAGCACTTTGCCTGTAAGGCTTAAGCCTGTTTCGCGGTCACGGTAGTGGTAGAAGCCTGTGCGCGGCCGCCAGGTCTCCTCGACGGAATTTCGTAATTTCGCAGCTTGTTCATGCAGAAGGGTTAATGCATCGTGACGGTTGAGCTGCTCTGCCATTTTGATGAGACATGCAGCTTCGTGGTATAACAGCGCTTCGAGCGCGGGGCTGTGAACCTGTGTGATGTTTACTCCCAGTGACCATTCATGCCATGCGTCGAATAACGGGTTGTCCTCGAAGCCCGTTTGCAGGATGTGTTTCCATTGCGGTAGTCCATCGTGGTCTTCATCAATTTCAGGAGAGAACCATGACCAGAAGAATTTTATTAATTTCGGAAAAACCTTGTTGAGAAAAATTTGATCTTCCGAGCGCTCATAAAGTTTCCATGCAAGGCTGGCGAGCAGAGGCGCTGCCAGATAGTGACCACTTTGACCCGCCAGGCCGGGTTTGCCATCTATTGAACCATCCTCCGCCTGAATGGCGAGAAAATTTTCCAGCAGGTCCTGCCCGGTGTTGCATGCGGGTAAGATGCTGGCAAGATAATAAGCCTCCAACGGAGTTTGTCCACTCCATGAGGCGGGATAATCTGTGCCATCGCCTTTCGGCGAATGTCCATTATCGGGTCCGCGCGCAGAAACAATGGATGGACAGGGCAGAGGAGTATTCGGCGGGAGGAAAAGCCCAAAGGCCGCGCTCTGGCTCAATGCAAACGCCGCATCCCAGTCTTTATCTCCGGTGTGGATATCAATGGTCTGGCTGGAGTTGAGCAGTTCAAGCCGGGCGCGTTCCGCTTCCCAGGGACGGGCGGCCGCCTGGCGGGCAAGATCGAACGAGGCTTGCAGAGTGTCCATGGCGGCCTGTGCCCAGGTGATTTGACGCGTAGCACCGGGACCCA
>DASWKT010000346.1:0-3643 GCA_036396515.1 Anaerolineales bacterium
TCATTCGTTATCTCATCAACTTTCAGACTCTACATACGTGCCCAAGGCTGGCGTTTGGGTAGCACCCTGTGGGTACCCGCCGGTGTGTCTCTTCACGGCTTCGCCAGTCGACAACCAGGCGGGACGAGATAAAGCCGCTTCGACGGAATTGGCTTGAGCTAAGGAAACTGCCTGAAAACGCGCAGACTCCCACGAGTGGGGTGCACGCTTTGTTGGGCGGGCACACTGGAAAGAGCGCTGAAATTGCAATTCAAATTTACTCTATCTCAAAAGTCTTTTGCCATCTACACGTTGTACAATACGGATTACATTTTGTGGGCGTTTCTAACTCAATATATGCTTCGTTTGTAAGAACTTTCCATGCAGTTGCGGAAAAGTCAATATCGTTTACTATGTCTACAATACTTTTTAGAATGGCAACAATCCACCATCCCGCATCATGATCGAATGGAGCGTTGTATCCATAGGAGTTATATGTTACTTTTGCGACATTCTCAGCAAGTAATAGTACGTTGATGTATAACTTATCCTCCTGATCTTTCCGATCTTCTTCTAAAGTAAGCCGTCTCACTGCATCAAAGAAATTGTGCGCATTGCTTCTTTTTTCTCTGGATGTGCTATTCGCCCATTCCTCAGGTGTTCGTGCGAACGCAATTACATTTTGTATCTCAGGAACTTTTGAGATGCGTTGGCTTGCAAATTCCAGTATGTCTGCACCCCATAGTGGACGAGAAGCACGAGGGATGCGTTCATATAACAACCTACCTGCTTCAACAAGATTTCCTATTTCCCAAGAATGTTTGACAGAGCGAATAATTGCTTGTTTGAGTGATGACTTCATTGTCCAAGCCTTTGAACCTGATTAGACACTAGGAAGAGTACAGGTCGGGTTCGACCAACTGGACCGCTTCGATCTATGGATCCTCGGCTGGATGGTCGAAATGTGTCCTGACGAGATCTTACTTCGCCCTAACCTTGGTGAATTTCCCTACGAGCTTTGCAGTGGCCAGCGTCTTGGGCTTCACCGCCTCAACAAAATCCTGCAGAGAAACTTTCTTGGGCAAATCAAGCTTATCCATCCTGAGGGCATACAACGTAAATTCATAGTCATGCGTTCCAGATGGCGGAAATGGACCGACATACGCTTTGATCTCCCTCGACCCTGGGGGGCATTGCACTCCCCGAGGCGCCTTCCTTCAGGGAGATTGTGTCCGCATCTATATCAGCGACGAGCCAGTGCACGTAGTCCCTGGCAACATGATGCTTGTCCAGCACAGCAAGCGCAAACGACTTTGTCCCTTGTGGTACATCCTTCCACGACAGTTGAGGAGACACATTCTCTATCTTCTTCCCATGCTTCTCGAGTATTTCTTGTCCTTCCTCGAAGGAGAATGAGCTGAGTATCATCATGTCGATATTCCTTTCCTGACTGTCATCGGTTTGAAGAATCTTCCGCAGGCCAGCATCTCGAGCAGTCACGTTAGGTCGGCCAGTATTTCTCACCGACGGTTCTCTTGGAAGAAGACACAACAGGTTGCACGTGATCAATCGAGGAGACCTGCGTCCGGAGATGATTTTGTCCTGTTTGGTCGTAAGCAGCGCTCCTCCAGCGCCTAACGGTCACGTTCACCCGCTCGCCGTAGCACAGCGGAGGCGAGTCGGGCGCAACGTGGTGTTGGGCGCTAAACTACGCTCTCATTGCGATGGCAAGCCATGGTCAAAATTGTAGAACAAAGTCTGGTATCCCTGTCGGAACTCGATCACATCTTCCATGACCGTTTCGGGCGATTGTTTCTCGATCAAGATGCGCGCCATGAAGTCCGCGATGTTGTCCATTTCCTTTTCGCGCATGCCGTAGCGCGTGACTTCGATCGTGCCGAGTCGCAAGCCACCGGGTCGATCCCAATCTTCGGGCTTGTCGCCGGGAATCAAATTTTTGTTCGTGACCAAATTGGCACGTGCCAGCAAATGCGCGGTGTCCAATCCACCGCCGAACGCGCGCGCATCGGCGATGACCTGGTGTGTGCGGGTATAGCCCTTGCGAGCGCCAAGCACAGGAATACCACGTTTCTCTAAAGCTGCGCCCAGGGCTTGCGCGTTACGGACAATTTGCGCCATGTAGGTTTGTCCAAACTCGATCATTTCCGCAGCAGCGACCGCCAGCGCCGCCACGCGATTCACTTGGTGTGTGGCAGCGAGAACCGGGAAGATGGAATGGGTGATAGGCTGTGTCAGGCTTGGGTCATCCCAGACGATAATGCCGCTTTGCGGTCCGCTGAACGTCTTGCCCGCTGAACCCGTCATCACTACTGCGCCTTCGCGCAATGGATCCTGGAACTGACCACCCGCAATCAAGCCAATCTGATGCGCGCCGTCAAAGAATATCTTGCCACCCCATTCCGCCACAATCTCACTCATCTCTTTGAGCGGAAACGGGAACAAGGTCATTGATGCGCCTAGCGCGACGAGTTTCGGACGGACAAGCGGCGCCATCGCGCGGAATAAATCCAGATCCACTACGAGCTCGTCAGGAACCATGGGGACATCCACGATTTTCAATCCGCGCACGCCTGCTGGTCCATCGATACGGTTGCTCGAATGTCCACCGAATGGCTGAGCGATGCTCATAATCACATCGCCCGGTTCAGTGAGTGCTGTATAGACCGCGAGATTGCCGATCATGCTGGCGACAAGGCGGTGGTCGGCATAGCGGACGCGAAAGGCTTGCTTGAGCAATTCCACGCACAAGCCTTCGATCTCGTCGATGTATTTCGTGCCGGCAAACCAGCGATTGACCTTGCCAATGTGACCTTCGGCGGCGCGTGTGCCGACTTCAGCCGACAGCAACGCCCGAACGGCGAGACTGGTGGGTGCTTCGGGTGCAAGCAGATTGATGCATTGTTCGCCACGCCATTTCTCATTGCGTTTTACAGCGGCAATTACGGCGTCCTGCATTTCTTTTCCAGAATGGCATATGTCGAGCACTGCCCGCGCCTGAGCAAGTATTTCTGGATCGTGGACTTCGGAAAAATCGGTCATGGGTGAATCTGACATGGCTCTTTCTCCTGTGTTTGATTAGCTTGGGTATAGTGTACTCCTTTTTAGCGCGGCGAATCCCACCACCACTGCCCCGACGCACCCTGCCCCGGCTGCTCGTTGCCGGGGTGGTCGGGGTTCGAGTGCACCTCCGGAGAATGAGAACCTCCTCTTTCCGCAAAGAAACAGGAGCGCAATCGGAGTATACTGCGAATGGGCAGACAGATAAGCCGTACAAAGCAATGGAGATTTGTGTTGATCACAATCCCGTGGTGCAGCTTGGTTTCCGGTCCGGATGATCCATCCATTGGTGGCGCCATCGGCGACCCCGTTTAGAAAGCTATTTCCCTTAAGTGACCGGGTCTGCCCTCCGACAACGGACGAAAGCATGACGGCGTCGTTTTGGAAAACGGGCGCGACGCCTTTTTTGAGTTAACTTGGCAACGGATTTCGGTCTGCAAATAGCCTACATCTGTTTCTTAGAGATACTGTTGGCAAACTTGGGTAAGAGCCGAGTAGCCATGCGGGCATCGTGGAACGAGCATCTAGGTGGGGTTCAATGTCCAACTCTTTTTGTGTCGGACTTGGGGGCGTGCCCCCGCCAGCC
>DASWKT010000347.1:0-3840 GCA_036396515.1 Anaerolineales bacterium
CCGATTGAAAATAGTCTCGCGGGCACGATCTTCCGTACCAATCGCCACATCCTCCTGAACGATGTAGAGCGGGACCCGCGCCACTACTCCATGGTTTCCGATCACATCAAATTTAAGGTAAAGACCTTGCTCGGCGTGCCAATGCCCATTCGAGACAGAACAGTTGGCGTACTGGAGGCGATCAACAAACACAATGGCGTATTCGATGAGAGCGATGCCACACTCCTATCGGTCATAGCCGCACATGCGGCGATTGCGATCAATAATGCACGCTTATTACGCGCCACTCAGCACGCGCTTGAAAAGGTCCAAGAGGCAAATCAGCTCAAGAGCAACTTTTTATCCCTGGCTTCACACGAACTGCGGACGCCTCTGGGCATCATCATCGGTTACTCTACTTTTCTAAAAGAGGACGCACAAGGTGAACTTTCCGATCATGCCAACCAGGTACTGAATGCCGCGAGACAAATGCGTTCCATCCTGGATGAGATGAACAACCTCGCCATGCTCAAATCGGATGAGATGGTGCTCAAACAGCAAAAAGTTGCAATGGAGGATATTCTCGCATATGCCTGTGAAAGGATCAAAGATATCGCTTCCACACGCAAGCAGAAATTAGTGTATGCTGTTCCGGAAGAACCATTCATTGTCAATGTGGACATTGAGAAAACCGCTTTGGCATTTGGCAATATTCTTGACAACGCCATCCGCTTTTCTCCAGAAGGCAGTGACATCACCATTGGCGTGATGAAAGATGGCAATCAAGTGCTGTCCTGGGTCCAGGATCATGGCATTGGAATCCCCGCTGATAAACTGCAAAAGATATTCGAAGAGTTCTATCAAATCGAACCACCCAATACGCGTCGCTATGGCGGGCTTGGAATCGGCCTCACGATTGCAAAGGGACTGATCGAAGCGCAGGGAGGCAGGATCTGGGCTGAGTCTGAAGGAGCGGGCGCAGGGTCAACGTTCAAAGTATTGCTGCCATCAATAAGCTAAAGCATATAAATATCGTCATGCCTTTTTTTGACAGAGGATGTCCATGCCAAAAGCAATTTACACGGAAATTGAATTGCCAGAAATTGTTCGTAAGGCAAACACGTTAGCCAATCAGTTGAACTTTCCACTTATGCCAGAAGGCAGAGCTGTAGGATATCAGGGCCCACCCTCCGCATGCATTCCGCAAGTTGGCAGGCTGCTACAGGTATTAGCTAGCGGCAAGCCTGGCGGACGAATTGGTGAACAGGGAACAGGAGCTGGAGTAGGAACTGCCTGGCTTGCGAGTGGTCTCTGCGGCGGTGCACATTTGATCTCGGTTGAAATAAACGTAGTGCGCGCACTGGAGGTTGCAAAGCTTTTTAGCGATTATCCAAATGTAGAAATTCGTATGGGCGATTGGCACGAGGGAATGTCTTCAAACGAGCCTTATGACCTGTTATTCATGGATGCAATGCCCGGAGGGGATTTAGTGCCATCCAAATGGGACAAGATAGTCGAATTAATGAAAATTGGCGGACAGATTGTTATGGACGATCTTACGCCTGTTGAATTGTGGCCCCCAGATCGGGATGAAATGATTGATGCCAAACGGGAATTTGCTTTTGCGAATCAGCGCGTATTTGGGACGGAAGTGCGAACAACGCCTACAACATCGGCCTTAATTGTGACACGCATACGATAAGCAAGGCAGACACCATAATCGAATCAAAAGCGCCTGTCGAAAAGACAGGCACTTCTTATTTTCCAACTCGCCGACCAACAGACTATCCGACTAACCCAAATGCATTGGCATGATCACATGCAGGAACTGGTCATCCCCCACGGGCTTGACCACACCCGGCGCGTTCGGTGCGGATGTCTCCAGCGCGACATTCGGTGTTCGGATCACTTCCAACGCCTCGCGCAGGAACTTTACATTGAAGGCGATAAGCAATCCGCCGCCATCCACTGTCGCTTCGACGATGGTCTCGTTCTTACCGGTCTCTTCCGAAGTGGCGGAGATTTCCACTTCGCTGGGCTGCATTTCGCCCTGTGCAGTTTTTATATTGAAGCGCGCCACGTTTGAGCCTTCACGCGCGAAGATCTCCGCCTGCTTGCAAGCTTTCAACAAAGAGGAAGTTGAAACCAATGTACGTGACTTATAGGAGCGCGGGATGATCTGCTGATAATCAGGGAACGTCCCATCGATCAACTGCGAAACAACTTCCACATCCTTTACGCGGAAGACCACCTGGCCGCGTCCCTTTGGCAGGACCATATAGATCGGTTCTTCGCCATCGGTTGCGACGCGCGCCAGTTCCTTCAAGGCCTGGGCCGGGACAATCGCGGAAACGGAAGCAGGTGAAGGCGCAGAAAGTACCGCTTTTCGTACCGAGAGTCTAAAACCATCTGCCGCGGCCATCGTCAGCTTATCTCTATCCACCTGCACGAGTACGCCCATCAGCACAGGCCGCGCCTCATCGGAGGAAGCCGCGAAAGCCACCTGGTGGATCATCTCGCGGAAATCGCCCACATTGATCTGTACCGCGCCTTCGAAATCGGGAACGGGCAAAGGCGGGAACTCCTGTGCGTCGATGCACTTGATGTCGTTCGTCGAAGTTCCGCCCCTCACGTTCAGCGTTTGCGTTGACGTATCGAGTTTCAACAACACCTGGTCGCCCGGCAATGTGCTCACCAGGTCAGAAAAAGTGCGGGCGGGCACGGTCGTTGAACCCTCTTCTTCGATGCGCGCCGCGATCCAGCACGTGATACCCATTTCAAGATTTGTAGCCGAAAGACGCAAACGCCCCTCATCGGAAGCGATCAAAATGTTAGCCAGCACAGGCAGCGTACTGCGCGGCGAAACCGCCTTGGAAACAATACCGAGACCACGAGCGAGATTCTCTTGCAGGACTGTTACTCTCATGACACATCTCCTCGATCACACAAATGATTGCTCTACAATTTTACATCATTAAATACAGATGACAGTCATATCATAAGCGACTGTTACCTTAAATTTATCCCACAACCAACGATATACCCAGCGACACCAGCATGAGCAGCAGCATCAATCCAAACAACGCGGCAAAGACATACACCACAACCATCCATGGCGAACGGCCAGTTTTTTGCATGCGGATTTCCTGGCCCTCTGCCAGCTGCTGAATGGATTGCGCCGCCTGCGCCGCGTCATCTGTCCAAACGAGGCCTTTCGCATCATCCTGGACGATGATCCTGCTTCCGTTAAATGAACGGATCCACTCTGGCGCGTCGACTGCCAGACTTCCGTTCAAGACGACGGCATCGAAATCCCCTTGCGGCTTCTCGGAGGCAGCCGTCACCGTGACCGGCGCTTTGGGCGCGAACTTCATCAACGCGGCCCTAACGGACTGCTCAAATCCGTGGCCCGAGTCTATCACCAGCACATTGAAAGTACTTTGCTTATCGGCCAAAGCATCTGCCGTTGAGGCTCCATCCGCCCGCAGGACATTCAAATGGTAGACAAGCACGACACCGGACAGGAAAAGCAATTGTATGAGGTTCAGGATATCATTCACAAAATTGCTTCCGGCATCGCCTGTCAAAACGACCCGGATAAGCTGGTAAACCAAACCGACCGCAGTTGCCATGCCTCCGATGACCGAGGCGAACAGTACGAGATATAAATACGTCTTGCGAATGACAGACCTTCGTGCATGGTCACCCAGCTCTCCCTGAGCCATCGCTTCCGCCTGCATCGGCCGCCATTTCGCGAGCCAGAGCGGCAAGCCAACGATAAGAGATGAAATGGAGGAAGCAAGGTTATTGCGAAACGCGTCACTCAATACAATGCCAGAGCCTGTCAGCATATTAATGATG
>DASWKT010000348.1:0-6491 GCA_036396515.1 Anaerolineales bacterium
GGGGTCATGGCAGTGATATAATCTTTTAAGATTATGAACGAAGGCATGTTACTCAACAATCGTTACCAGTTGCTTGAGCGACTTGGCGCAGGCGGGATGTCTGACGTATTTCGCGCTCGCGATCTCATGCTTGAGCGTTCCGTTGCAATCAAGGTTTTGCACGAAAATTATTCGAATGACACTGATTTCCAGCAACGATTTCGTCAGGAGGCACGCGCCGCGGCTAACCTTTCACATCCCAACATTGTCACCGTCCACGATTTTGGTTTCGATCACAGTCAGCTCTTCATCGTCATGGAGCATATTCCCGGCAAGGATTTGAAAACTCTCCTTCGTCAACGCGGCCGTTACTCGGTGGAGGATGCCACTCCGTTGATCGTTCAGGCTTGCGCGGGGATCGGTTATGCCCACCGCGCGGGACTCGTCCATTGTGATATCAAACCGCACAATATGATCGTGACACCTGATGGCCGACTCAAAGTTACTGATTTTGGGATCGCGCGCGCCATGTCCACCATCCTGCCTGATGAAC
The DNA here is from genome assembly GCA_036396515.1 of Anaerolineales bacterium. GTDB lineage: Bacteria > Chloroflexota > Anaerolineae > Anaerolineales > Villigracilaceae > Defluviilinea. Next base: position 533 of record DASWKT010000348.1, read on the forward strand.
GCGCCGATGTCGTCTGGGGTTCGCCGCAATACTTTGCCCCTGAGCAGGCCGTGGGTGAGCCACCCTCGCCTGCATCGGATGTTTATTCTCTTGGCGTTGTTCTCTATGAGGTGCTCACGGGTGCACTGCCCTTCACGGCTCCCACGAGCGAAGAGCTGGCGCGCATGCACCTGGAAATGCGTCCCATTCCTCCCAGCGAGTACGTCCCTGATATTCCTACTGCACTTGAACAGATCGTCCTGAAAGTGCTGTCGAAAGAACCGGCTGCCCGTTATCGCACGGCAGATCAACTGGGACGTGTCCTGCTCCGTTTTGGGACTCAACGGGATGCGTCTCCTACTCCATCCCTCAGTTTGACTCCCGAAGCCGCATCCACCTACCAGCAGCCAGAAACGGTGCCTGTTGCTCCACCGGCACCTCCAGTTGCGCGGGTTGACCCCGTGTTCACAGCCCCGGACTTTTCCATTCCTGACATTGACTGGACATCGGTTGGCCTCGGCCTTATGGCTCTCCTTGCTGTGGGCGGCTTGATTCCATTCTGGATTTATATTTTTTTCCTGTATAACCCTCGCTGATGAATGTATATGTAATCGCTGCCTCTATTCTCTCGGCAGATTTTACACGCCTTGGTGAAGAGATCGCTGTAAGCGAATCTGCCGGGGCGGATTGGATCCATGTGGATGTAATGGACGGACATTTCGTCCCGAACATTACCATGGGGCCGGTTATTGTTGAGGCATGTAGACGTGCTACAAAACTTCCGATTGATGTACATTTGATGATCGAAAAACCAGAAAAGTTTCTGGAAGCGTTCGCAAGGGCAGGCGCGAGCGGTTTGACTGTTCACGTGGAGACTTGTCCGCATTTGGATCGCACCTTGCTGGATATTAAAACTCTGGGATGTAAAGCAGGTGTGGTAATGAACCCCGAAACACCTGTCAGAGAGATAGAGCCTGTTCTTCATCTCGCGGATTTGGTCCTGGTGTTGAGCGTGCATCCGGGGTTTTCGGGAGGAAAGTTCATTCCGGAGTCTGTTGCAAAGGTGGCAGACCTCCGCAAGAAACTGGATGCTCTGGGCTCCTCCGCATGGCTTGAGGTGGATGGCGGGATCAATGCCGAGACCCTGCCCAAAATGAAAGATGCAGGAGCCACTGCCTTTGTGGCGGCCTCTGCGATCTTCAAACATCCGCAGGGAATCATGACCGGCATTCAGACACTGCGTGCGCAGCTTTAAAACAAAAATCACGACCGCAAAGCGTGTCGTGACTTTGTTTTCAAGAAGCCCGATCTTTTACACGGCAGATTTGGTCAAAGTCTTGATGCATTTGGTGCACAATACCTTGTGCACCGGGCGACCCTTCTCCATCACGAGCGTCTTTTGCAGGTTCGGTTTGTACGTGCGGTTTGTAGCTCGCTGGGAGAACGAGCGATTGTGACCGAAAGTCGTTGATTTACCACAGTTTGCACACTTAGCCATTCTTACAATATCCTTTCTTGCTATAATTCCGGGTATCAATTACCCTTCTTAAAAGCACGGCATTTTACCATACATCGCGACCTTCCTCAAGGCGGGATGTTAATATGAATACGGAAATGTCATCGCGAGCCACTCGCGATGACATAGACAAGGAACCTATGGGCGAAGAAAAGACATCTCTGGGCGGGATCCACATCTCACCAAATGCAATTGCGACGATTGCCTATCATGCTACACTGGAATCGTATGGCGTGGTGGGACTGGCGCCAAGGAATATCGCGGATGACATTGTCAAGAGCATCACGCGCGAGCCTTTGCGCGGCGTATCCGTGGATTACAATGGCGAGGATATAGACATCGAGATCCACATCATTGTTGAATATGGTACGCGCATCAATTCGGTGGCGGAGAGTGTGGCGAACACCGTCCGCTTCCATGTGGAGAGAGCGCTGGGCCTCAAAGTGAATAGTATCAATGTCCACGTGGCGGGACTACGCATCAGCAATACGGATTAATTAGGAGCAAGCCTCATGGCAGTGGATACCACACGTGTTGAAAAACTCCGTAAAAAATCGATCAATGGCCAGTCCATGAAACGGCTCGTGGAGGCAAGTCTCACCTGGCTTCGCACAAACCAGCAAACGGTTAACGCGTTGAATGTGTTCCCTGTGCCTGACGGCGACACAGGCACAAACATGGTGCTGACGATGCAATCCGCATGGAATGAGGTCAAGGATCTCGGCCATCGTAATATCAGCGACATGGCAAGCGCGGTATCCAAGGGCGCGTTGATGGGTGCACGTGGAAATTCGGGCGTGATCCTTTCGCAGTTGTGGCGCGGTTTCGCGCGCGGCGTGCATGGAAAGGAAGTCCTGGATGGCCCCACCCTTGCAAAGGCATTTGGTGAAGCGCGTGACACTGCTTATAAGGGTGTGGTCCGCCCGGTGGAGGGAACGATCTTGACCGTCGCCAGGGAAGTGGCCGCGGCAACGGAAGCAGCCCTCGGGTCTGCGCAGGATGCGATCGATATCCTTGAAGTGGCAGTCAAAGCCGCGGATGAGGCAGTCCGGAAGACTCCCGATTTGTTACCAGTCCTTAAGCAGGCAGGGGTTGTGGATTCAGGTGGAAAGGGTCTGTTCTTTATCCTTGAAGGGATGCTGCGGCATGTTTACGGTGAGTCGCTGGAGACACCTCTCATGAGCGTGCAGCCGATCTCCGCCATGAATTTGCAGGGCGCGCTGGAAGAGGTGGAAGAGGGACAGGATTACGAAGTGGTTGTGGATTTCCTTCCTGCAGAAAATTTTGAACTGCAACCGTTTTATGGACGGCTCGATGAAATGGGCACTTCGATCCAGGTGGGCGAAGGTGAGGGCATATACCGCATGCACATCCATGTGCCCCTTGAAAAGCGTTATGAGCCGATCGATTACATCATGGGCATTGGCACGATCACGAAGGTTGCGATGGAAAACTTGATGGCCCAAATGGATGACATTCAAAAGGCCAAAGCCAGCCGCATTTCACTCACCAAAGTCGAGCCAGGGCAGATCGCGGTGGTCGTCGTTTCACCCGGTGCGGGGTTGAGCCGCATCTTTGCAAGCCTCGGCGCGGCCGCCGTAGTGGAAGGCGGGCAGACGATGAACCCGTCCACACAGGATATCTTGAATTCGTTTGAAAATTTACCAACCGATAAAATTATTATCCTCCCAAACAATAAAAACATTATTATGGCGGCAAATCAGGCGAAGGAAGTGACAGTAAAGCAAGTGGCTGTGGTGCCGAGCAGGACCATTCCACAAGGGCTCGCGGCAATGCTCTGCCTCCATCCCGATGAAGAACTTGATTCCATTGCCGAAAAGATGACCAAAGCGTTAGATAATGTGTGCTCTGGCGAGATCACCACTGCGACTCGCTCGGTTGAAATTGACGGCGTTAAGGTCGAAACCGGCCAGGTGATCGCATTGCTGGATGGCAAGCTGGTAGCGTCCGCCGGTTCGGTTGAAGAGGGTTGTTTGGGATTGCTTGAAAAAGCCAAAGCGGATGAGAATGAACTGATCACATTGTTTTATGGTCAGGACATACCTCATGCAGAAGCCAACCGTATTGCGGATGTGATCCGAAGGAAATATCCAAGCCAGGAAGTGGAAGTCCAGGAGGGCGGCCAGCCACACTATCATTTCATCGTTTCGGTCGAATGATTCTCCATCAACTCTTCCCTCTCCCTGCTCCCTTCGGGAGTGCTCCACAAGGCGAGGGGAATACCTTACACTAATGCGTTCCCCCCTTGATCTTCGAAAATATACTATCGCTGTGGTCATTCCATGTTATCGCGTGGAAAGGGAGATTCAGTCCGTCCTATGCGCGGCGCCGCGTTACATCAAACATATCATTGTAGTGGATGACGCTTCGCCCGATTCCAGCGCGGAGCTTGTCACTGCTTCCGCCAAAAAGGATAAACGCATAAGCCTGATCCGCCACCCGTCAAACCTCGGCGTGGGCGGCGCGATGATCACGGGCTATCGCAAAGCGCTCGAGCTTGGGGCGCAGATCATCGTCAAGATGGATGGCGACGGCCAGATGGATATGGATCATCTGCCTGAATTGATAAGTCCGCTCATTGACGGCCAGGCAGATTACACCAAGGGGAATCGCTTCCGCGACTTTAAATCTCTGCAGAAAATGCCGCTGATCCGGCGGGTCGGCAACATGGGGCTGGCTTTTCTCTCGAAGGCCGCGACCGGTTACTGGACTTTATTCGACCCGACCAACGGATTCAATGCCATCCGTTCCGAGGTGCTTGCTCAACTATCCCTTGACGGGATCGATCGCAGCTATTATTTCGAAACTTCGATGCTTGCCCACCTCTATCTGCTGGGCGCGGTCGTGAAGGATGTGCCAATGCCGGCGCGCTACCAGAGTGAAGTGTCGAACCTGTTGGTGCATCGCGTCCTGTTTGAGTTTCCCTTTAAGCTCCTGATCACATTTTTCCGCCGGCTCGTGCTCAAGAATTTCATCTATGATTTTTCAATGGCCAGTATTTATCTGCTTACAGGCTTGCCGCTTTTGCTTTTTGGCCTGATCTTCGGCACCTACAAATGGATCCAATATGCAAGCGCTGGCATCCCTGCCCCGACCGGAACGGTGATGCTCCCAACCCTCTCCGTATTGCTGGGTATTCAATTATTGCTTTCTGCGATTGAAATTGACTTGCGGTCAGTTCCCCACGAGCCGCTATCTTCCCCACTTTAATTATGTCACTCTGAAGGAGCGTTCGCTGCGACTGACACTTGCACCTGCACGATTTGCCAAGCAAATCGAAGTGCAGGTGAGAGTCTCGCCTTTCGGTAGTGGAGATTCTTCGCGGAGTTTATCCTGAGCGAAGCCGAAGGGCTCAGAATGACATGATCAATTATTGTTTTCCACGATCCTGGCCGGGCCACCTGCGCGCGCGACCAGCACATCTTTGACTCCTTCGATCTCGCGTAAACGTTTGTCAATGGTGTGCGCTTCCGTTTCCGGGCAAAGGACATGCACATTCGCTCCTGCGTCTATTGTGTAGCAGACTGGAATCCCCTCGGTTCTCCAGCCTCGGACGGCGTTCATCACGAGAAACGTTTCAGGCTTCCAGTAATGCAATGAGGGAGTGGATGTCATCATGACCGCGTGCATCATGTCCGAGTCAAGTTCCACGATGGAGGCAAACGCGTTGAAGTCCCGGTTCAGGATGGCAGTGCGGCAACTCTCAAGCCTGCGCGGCGCGTCGGCTACACGCGCGGCTTGTAATGGGCTGGTGCCCGCGATGGAATGTCCCTCAGTGGAGCCGGTTTTCTTGTGCGCTGCGGTGACAATGGCAATGCAATCCACCAGATCCCAGTGAGCAGGTGGAGCAATCGAAAAGGCAAACGAGTCATCGTCGCCTGTGCCTGCCTGCCATTCGACGAATCCGCCGGGAATAGACCGTGAGGCGGAACCCGACCCCCGCCGCGCGAGACGCGAGAGTTCCATTTCGTCCAGTTTCAATCCTGCAGCTTTACTCCCTGCTAATGCCAGGGCCGCGAAGGCGGAGGCGGAGGATGCGATCCCTGCTCCGGAGGGAAAATTATTTTCACTGATTACTTCGGCGCGCTCGATGATATTCGCCATGCCGCGGATGATATCGAGAATATACGAGATGCGATCCCGGCCCTTGCCGGCCGTTTCATGTCCATTGATGACCAACTCGTCATAGGGCAGTGACGGCTGAAAGCTGACCGTCGTGCGCGTGTACAGACCGTCCAGGTTCATAGAGATGGAACCGTTCATCGGGAGACGCAAGGTGTTGTCGCGATTTCCCCAGTATTTGATGAAAGCCAGATTGGGATTCGCTATAGCAGTTGCGGTTGTCATGTTGTGATAATACCACTAGTATCTAACAAAGATATAGATAGCAGACTGCTGAGAAGCAAGTTATCAAGCCTGCCTTTAGTGGTATGCGGGTCTTAG
>DASWKT010000349.1:0-5948 GCA_036396515.1 Anaerolineales bacterium
AAAGATCAAAGATGAGCAAAGACAAACGGCGTCCGAACTTGTCCACGATCGCGCCGCTGAGCAGGGCTGTGAAAATCTGAAGCACAAGTCCCAGGCTGGCAATGCTTCCGATCTGCTGATCGGTTACTCCCAATGCCAGCATGTATACAGAAAAGAACGGTGCGAACAGATTGTACGGAATGCCAAACATGACCTCGGTCAATACGGTGATACGCGGGTTGCCTTTCAGCTCGCGCAGGGTTTGGAAGAGAGGGTGGTTTCGCAACATAGACCTATTTTACTTTGTGTTAGATACAGGCTTCAGTGATGATACTCATATATTTTGAGATAAATGAATTCACTGGATAAAATTCGATTCTTTGTCTGGCTCCTTTGAGTCATAAAGTCCCCTGCACAAAGATTCCGTCCAAAGTGATACACTTTCTGATGAATGACGGCTACGAAACTCCTTCGGACTTCCGACCTGGCGCGCGCCGTAGGAATTCACCCGAACACCGTTCGCCGCTATGTGGACCGGGGACTGATTCCGCCCGTCGAGCGGAGTCCATCGGGATACCGGCTCTTCACCCAACGCCACCTCGACTGCCTGCGGCTGGCACGCATGGTCTATGCCGCTCCGTATCCAGGCAGGGGGTTTCGCGCTTTGGGCAATGAGATTATCCAGTGTGCAGTTGTGGAGGATTGGCAGGGCGCGCTGGAAAAAGCGCATGAGCATTTGCTTGCCGTGAATACCGAGTTGGAACAAGCCAACCAAGCCGCGAATCTGCTGGAGCATTGGGCGCAAAATATGAAGGTGAACTCTGATGAGGATGATGCTCCGCTTGCGATTGGAGAAGTATCAAAACTATTGGGCGTCAGCCTCGATGTCATCCGCAATTCGGAGCGAAACGGGCTGATCACTGTTCCCCGCAACCCGTACAACAATTACCGCCTGTTTAGGAAAAAAGAAATCGAACGCCTGCGGATCATCCGTATGTTGAGCAAGGCAGGTTACAGTCACATGTCGATTCTGCGCATGTTCATCGAATTGGACAAGGGAAATACGCGCGACTTGAAGAAGACTCTCGACACCCCGCGTTCAGACGAAGACATCTTCACCGCCGCCGACCATTGGCTTACTACCCTGCAGGAACAGAAAAAACTGGCGCGGCGAGTGATCCAATTGATTGAAGAAATCATTGCCTCCAAGTAGGTCACGTTTGCAACGTCTCGATAAGAGGAAGCTTGACGTTCTCAAACCAACAGCAAACCAGGAAGAAACGGAGGCACGGAGTTTCTAAATCTCAGTGTTTTAGGGACTCTGTGGTTCAGTTTTGGAGCTTTCCAACCCTCCACTGCCACACCAGGGTTGTAAAATGGAGTAAAACACAGCGCTTCACCGCGCCTCTTTGGAGAGTTTATGAACCCCACGATTACTATTCGCAATGCCCGTTTGCACAACTTAAAAAATGTTACCCTTGAAATTCCCAAGAACCAATTTGTCGTTTTAACCGGATTGTCAGGCTCGGGAAAATCCACGCTTGCGTTCGATATCCTGTACAAGGAAGGTACGCGGCAATACATGGAATCCCTTGGTATGGTCACATGGGGATTGGCCAAACCTCCTGTAGATTCTATCGTTGGCTTGTCGCCATCCATCAGCGTTGACCAACACCTGACGAATCACAGTCCCCGCTCGACGGTGGGCACTGTTACCGAGGTCTTCACCTATCTGAGAATTTTGTATGCCCGCCTTGGGCATCACCCCTGTCCTAATTGCGGAAAGGATGTCTCACGCCTCACATATGAATCTCCTGATGATAACTGGCAGGACGCATCTGACGATGTGTCAGACGAGGGCCCCGAAGGAACGTATCCCTGTCCACACTGCGGAGCGGAAGTGCCCGAGATGAACATGGCAAACTTTTCGTTCAACAAACCCGCGGGAGCCTGCCCCACCTGTACGGGGCTGGGCGTGGTGCGGCAACCTATCGTCAGCCGCCTGCTCGACGAGAGCAAAAGCATCCCCGAAAACGCGGTGGAAGGTTGGATCGAGTTTCACAACAAGCGCAACAGCGAAATCCTGCAGAACGCAGGGAAGTTTTACGGATTCCAGTTCGACCCGTCCAAAGTCATCAAGGATTACACGCCCATTCAACGCGACCTTCTGCTATATGGCACGGAGAGTCCGCAGTTTCGCCGCCACTTCCCCAACGTTAAGCCGCCGGCTACCAGCGCCCAGGGACGTTTCGAAGGAGTAGTCACCAACCTGCAGCGCCGCTACGATGAACATGCCACCAACGCCGCTTACCGCGAGAAGCTGGATCACCTATTCACATCCCAGACCTGCCCCGATTGCGAAGGCACGCGCCTCCGCCCCGAAAGCCGGGCTGTGAATGTAGCAGGCAAGTCGATTATCAAAATTTCGCAACTTCCACTGAACGAGCTCGACGCCTGGCTCAAGAGTCTGCCACCGCATTTCACCTCTGAGGAAATGCTGCTTGCGCGTCCTATTTTAGATGACTTGCAAGAGCGCGTCGGACGCCTACTTGAAGTAGGAGTCGGCTACCTGACCCTCGAGCGCTCCTCACCGACTCTTTCGGCAGGCGAAGCCCAACGCCTAAGGCTGGCATCCCTGCTTGGGTCCGGTTTGACTGGGGTGCTGTACGTTCTCGACGAGCCGACGATTGGGCTGCACTCACGCGACACACATCGACTTATCAACATCCTGCGCCGCCTGCGCGATTTAGGCAACACAGTGCTGGTGGTGGAACACGATCTCGATCTCATCAAAGCCGCGGATTATTTAGTCGACATCGGACCTGGCGGAGGCAAGCACGGTGGGCAGATTGTCGCTGCTGGCACGCCAGCCAAAGTTTCACAGAGCAAAGATTCATTAACGGGCGCGTTCATGGCCGGGCGCATGACCGTGCCGATACCAGAGCGCCGCGCACCAAGTCATAAGGCTCTCACGATTCACGGGGGGCGCCATTTCAACTTGAAAAATCTGACGGTGCGGATTCCGCTCGGGTTGCTGGTAGCCGTGACAGGCGTTTCGGGTTCGGGCAAGTCCTCGCTCATTTTCGATATCCTCAACCTTGCCGCGCATCAACGTCTGAACGGTGCAACAGAATTACCCGGCGATCACGACTCCATTACGGGCTGGGAACACATCGACAAGGTCATCACCATTGACCAACAGCATCTCGGGCGCATCCCGCGCTCGAATGCCGCCACGTACTCAGACACGTTCACACCCGTCCGTGAAGCCTTTGCCGCTACGCCCGAAGCCAAAAAGAACAAAATCACGGCACGGCATTTTTCGTTCAATGTCCCAGGCGGACGCTGCGAACGCTGTGAAGGGGCAGGTACACTAACTGTCAAAATGCACTTCCTGCCTGAGGTTGAAGTCCGCTGTCCCGTCTGTCGCGGACGGCGCTTCAAACGTGAGACCCTGGCGATTAAGTATCGCGGTTACGATATTTCCCAGGTACTGGATATGACCGTGGAGGAAGCCCTGGATTTGTTTTCGGATGTCCCAGCTGCGGCCTCACGCCTGCAGATCATGTCGGATGTCGGCCTGGGATACTTGCAGCTCGGCCAACCCGCCACCACGCTCTCTGGCGGAGAGGCGCAGCGCGTCAAGCTCGCCAAGGAACTCGGACGGCGACCCAAAGGACACACTCTCTATCTGCTCGATGAACCGACCACGGGTCTACACCTCGCCGATACCGCCCGTCTGCTGCTCGTTCTCCAGCGTTTAGTGGACGCGGGCAACAGCGTAATCGTCGTCGAACACAACCTCGACTTCGTGAAAGCCGCCGACTGGGTAATCGACCTCGGTCCCGAAGGTGGCGTGGCAGGCGGTCAACTCATGGCCGAAGGTACACCCGAAGATGTGGCGCAGGTCAAAGAGTCCTGTACAGGTCAGTGTTTGAGAGAGATTTTCTAAGAGAAAACTTGTAGAAATCTATTCCTGCGTGATGAAAAAACATATTACAGCTCAACAATAACCTGCCAAATGAGGTATATCTCTGATATACGGGGATAAATTCCGCCCGCCAATTGGCCGGGCGATTTTTGTTTTTAGAATGTAAAGCCTCATCAGCAGGATCCTCGTTATACTTGACGCATGGCCCTCTCATCCCCTCTCCACGCTCACTTCGACTTTTCATCGCCCACCCCCGAATCCATCCTCAAAGAGACATTCGGCTACGATTCCTTTCGCCCACTTCAGCGCGAAGTCATTGAGAACGTGTTGTCCCGGCACGACACACTCGCCGTCATGCCTACAGGTGGCGGCAAATCGTTGTGTTATCAAATCCCGTCACTTCTTTTCGATGGGCTTGCCGTTGTGGTCTCACCGCTCATCTCATTAATGAAAGACCAGGTGGAGCAATTGCGCGCCGTCGGCGTCCCTGCCTTGTTCCTCAATAGTTCGCTCGCGCCGCGGGAATATCAAGAGAACATGGAGTGCGTGCAGCGCGGCGAAGTGAAGTTGCTATATGTCGCGCCCGAAACCCTGCTCACCCCGCGTATCCTCCTGCTTCTGGACGGAATGAAGATTGACCTGCTTACGATCGATGAAGCCCATTGCATTTCGGAGTGGGGTCATGACTTTCGCCCTGAATATCGCCAACTCATCGACGTGCGAAAGCGATTTCCAAACGCGGTCTGTCTGGCGCTCACCGCCACAGCCACCGCGCGCGTCAGACAGGATATTCGTGCCACGCTTAGATTCGCAACGACCAATGAATTCGTCGCCAGTTTCAACCGCGAGAATCTTTACATTGAAGTCGTTCCCAAACGCGATCCGATTCAGCAGACCATCCAAATGCTCGAGCGCTACAAAGACCAATCAGGCATCATCTATTGTTTCTCGCGTAGGCAGGTGGATGATCTCGCGGCGTATCTTGCGTCAAAAGGGTTTTCTGTGCGTCCCTATCATGCAGGTCTGGAAGATTCGGAGCGGCGAAGCAATCAGGAGGCCTTCATTCGCGACGACGCGCAAATCATCGTTGCCACCATCGCGTTCGGTATGGGCATCAACAAACCCAATGTGCGTTTTGTCATTCACTTCGATTTGCCCAAGAGCATCGAAAGTTATTATCAGGAAATCGGCCGGGCGGGACGCGACGGATTGCCCGCGCATTGCTTTCTCCTCTACAGTTATTCGGATGTCGCCAAGATAAACTACTTTATTGGCCAGAAGGCAGGTGAAGAGAAACGCGTTGCCATTCAACATTTGAATGCCATGGTCCATTACACGGAAGGCGAGACAACTTGTCGCCGCAAGCCGTTACTCAACTACTTTGGCGAATCATTCCTCGCCGACAATTGCTCCAACTGCGACAACTGCACCTCCGCCCCCAGCGCGCTGACGGACATTACAGTCTTCGCGCAGAAATTCCTCTCCTGCGTCAAACGCGCCGAAAAACGATTCGGCGCAGGTCATATCGTGGATATTTTGCTCGGCTCAAAAAGTGAAAAGGTCTTGCGTTGGAATCACGACAAACTTTCCACCTATGGCATTGGCACGGAATTGACAAAGAAACAATGGATGCATCTCGCGCACCAGCTCATCCAAATGGAATATTTGCATCAGGACGGCGAATATCGCACACTGAGTCTCACTTCCAGGGCGTTAGAGGCGCTCAAGACCCGCACGCAAATCATGGGCGTGGTCCAGGATGCGGGACAGCGTGTCAAAAAGGGGGCAAAGAGAAAAGAAGAGCTGGAGTACAACAATGCGTTATTTGCATTGCTTCGCCAAAAGCGCAAGGAGATGGCCGATCAGGCAGGCGTTCCGCCTTATGTCATATTTTCTGATAAGACGCTCGTGGAAATGTCGGCATATTATCCACAATCGATTGAAAGCCTGCTGACGATCTCCGGCGTCGGACAGGTGAAGGCACGGCAATATGGCGAGGCTTTTTCGGAGATTATCAAATCCTATTGCGATAAGCACG
>DASWKT010000350.1:0-7779 GCA_036396515.1 Anaerolineales bacterium
TAAGATAGGCAACTTTGGAGGTTTTGTGACAAAAGAGAAGATCAATACAAATTATGATGCCGGGAGTATTCAAGTCCTGGAGGGCCTTGAGGCTGTTCGCAAACGTCCAGGTATGTACGTGGGCGGCACAGATATCAAGGCTTTGCATCATCTGGTCTATGAAGTGGTAGATAATGCGATCGATGAAGCTCTGGCTGGAGTATGTGATCGCATAGATATTACCATCCATGAAGATTCGAGTGTCTCCGTAGTGGATAACGGGCGTGGTATCCCTGTTGGCATTCATCCGCAGATGAAGAAGTCCGCCTTGGAAGTGGTGATGACCACCCTGCACGCAGGCGGTAAATTTGGCGGAGGCGGTTATAAGGTCTCCGGCGGTCTGCACGGTGTAGGGGTAAGCGCGGTCAATGCGTTGTCTGAATGGTGCGAGGTGGAAGTGCACCTCGGGGGGCAAATCCATTTCCAGCGCTACGAACGTGGCTATCCAAAAACGCCGGTGAAAGTAATCGGCAAGACAAAGGCCGATGATACAGGCACCAAGGTCACGTTCAAGTTTGACCCACAGATCTTCAAGGAAGATAACATCGATTATCGTTTCGACGCGTTGCTTCAACGTTTCCGTGAGATGGCGTTCGTCACACGGGGTGTTACCATCAAATTTATCGATGAGCGCAGTGATCGTGAGATGACTTTTTACTTCGAAGGCGGAATTACCTCCTTCGTGCGATACCTGAACCGCAACCGGGAAAACCTGCATTCTGTTGTGCATGTGGAGAAGGATATTGACAACATCGGTATTGAAGCCGCGATCCAGTACACGGATGCCTATACAGAATCTGTTTATTCGTTTGCGAATACGATCAATACGGTTGACGGTGGCACACATCTTACGGGCTTGCGTTCTTCCCTGACACGCGTCATCAATGACTACGCGCGCAAGAACGGTTTGCTCAAGGATGCTGACCCCAATTTTTCAGGTGATGATACTCGTGAAGGTTTGACTGCGATCGTCTCGGTTAAACATCCCGACCCGCAATTTGAATCGCAGACCAAAGTCAAGTTGATGAACCCCGAAGTGCAGACCTACGTTACTCAGGTGGTGGGAGAGGCATTTTATACATTCCTGGAGGAGAATCCGCAGGCAGCCAAGGCCATCATCGCCAAGTGTCTTACCTCGGCCCGTGCGCGTGATGCGGCGCGTAAGGCACGCGATCTTGTCATCCGCAAGTCAGCGCTGGAGTCACTGACCCTGCCCGGTAAACTGGCAGATTGCTCCGAGCGTGATTCAGCGAAGACCGAACTGTATATCGTAGAAGGTGACTCGGCAGGCGGGTCTGCGAAGCAGGGACGTGATCGTCATTTTCAGGCAATCCTTCCTTTGCGCGGAAAGATCATGAATACCGAACGCGCCCGCCTTGACAAGATTTTATCGAGCAATGAAATCAGAGCATTAATCTCTGCGTTGGGAACGGGCATCGGCGATAACTTCGATGTCGAGGGTCTGCGTTACGGACGCGTGATCATTATGACAGATGCGGATGTGGACGGAAGTCATATCCGTACGCTGCTGCTGACATTCTTCTTCCGCTATATGCCGCAATTGATCGAGGACGGGCATTTATATATTGCACAGCCCCCGCTGTATCGGGTTGCATACAAGAATCAAATTAAGTATGCTTATACCGAAAAGGAGAAAGACAAAATTGTTAAGGAAGTCGGTGAGAAGGCGAGTCTTCAGCGGTACAAAGGTCTTGGTGAAATGAACCCGGCCCAACTATGGGAGACAACCATGAACCCCGAGAACAGGACTCTGCTCCTCGTCACTGTGGAGGATGCGGCGGAGTCTGACCGCACGTTTGATATGCTAATGGGAGACGCAGTGGATCCCCGGCGCAAATTCATCCAGACGCATGCGAAGGCGGTCAGGAATCTGGATATCTAGGTCGACTGATTTGAACGTCCTGCAGGTCGAAGTGAGCCAATCAGATTGGTTTGCAAAAAACCTGCGGGACGTTTGTTTTTGAGGGTCGCTCCTGCTTTGTTATGAAAGTACCATAGTTATTCATGGGATGTGGTGTAAAATTTTGTGAACTTCCAATTCGGGCACTCTTTCCCTGTTGAATTATGTATCAGGCCTTTCGTTTTAATAGAATATTGAGCAGAGTGGTGCAGTCCGTAGTCCTTGTATATCAGGGTATTGCGGCGTTGGTTTGTATCCTTTCCTTATTTTTTGCATATAGCTGGCTGAAAAATCCATTCATCGGCGGGTTCTTCGAGCAAACTCTCATCCTGAATGGCTCGGATACCAGCCAGGCAGGGAAACACTGGGCGTTATATGAACAGGGATTTGGACTCGGCGATAAACTCGAATCCGTTGGCAATCAACCAATTTCAAATGCTGATGACCTAAGTAATGCTCTCGGCTCATTCAGCAATAAAGAGACCATACCCGTGACCCTTCGCACTTCAGATGATCAGCCCAGAACAGTCAACATTACCCTCCAGCCATTTCCCTTTGCCGATCGAATTGCATATGTATTATTGCCGGCATTTCTAAGCCTGATGTTTCTGGGGATGAGTTTGTGGATTTTTGGTCTGCGCCGAAGCCAATCTGCCGGCCGCGCATTTTCCATGATGGCTTCCTCAATGGCAATCGCGATTGGCGCTCTTTTCGATTTATATACTTCTCACCGTTTCACGTACCTCTGGACAATGGCTGTTGCCCTATCTGGCGGTGCCTTGATTGACCTTGCACTCTGTTTTCCCCAGGAGGCGCGCTTTGCGATAGGTCGTCCGTACCTGAGATGGTTTGGGTATGCGGCCGGTATCCTTCTGGCTTTTAATGCGTTCCCAACACTCTATGACCTCGCGAATCCGACCGCTTACTTTGATGCTTGGCGGATGATTTATATCCTTGTAGGTCTCTCGGCTTTGTTTTATTTCGGTGCATTACTATTTCATGCCTTTTTATCTTATTCACCCGTTGTAAAAAGCGAGGCAAGAACAATACTGTTTGGAGCTCTGCTTGCGTTTGGCCCGATCGTTTCCTGGTTGTTGTACTCCTCGTGGAAAATTGCATCTGAAGGACTGGCGGATTCTATTCCATTTAATCCTTATCTCTTCGTTCCTTTGGTCCTTTTCCCGCTTGTCAATGGATATGTGATCCTGCGCTTCCGCCTCTTACGCACCGATTATTGGTTGCGTCAGGGAATCGTTTACTCCACACTGACGGTCTTCGTCGTCGCGGCCTATGCCCTGGTGGTCAGCGGATTGAGTTCAATATTAAGTTCGATCTTTGCCATTAGCATGCCCTCGGACAATCCCTATTTGATCGGTATATTGGTTTTTGGTATTGCGGTTATTCTCGACCCGATGCGCACTCGTTTGCAGAGATTAGTGGATAGTACATTCTTTCGTGGTCAGCGTGCTTATGAAGACCGCCTGCGAACGTTCAGCCATGAACTGACCGGCGCACTCGATCTTGATACCATTGGACGTATGGTACGCCAGCAAATTGCAAGCAGTCTTGTGCCTGACCGTCTGCATATTTATACCTATGATGCTTTGAATGATCAGTATATCGCGCTTGCTAATGGCGATGGCCGCCCAACCAGTGACATTCGATTTGCGTCGAACAGTTCTCTGGTGCGATATTTTCAGAGAGAGAATATCCCGCTTTATCTCGACACGATCAACCCTCCCAGTATTTTGCGCGGGGATGAGGCACGCCTGTCATTGCTGGGAGCGCGGCTCTTTGTTGTACTGCCCGGTGAAAATAGACCTGTAGGATGGCTTGCCCTGGGTACTCCGCGTTCCGGCGGCCTGTACACACCCAAGGATCTGGATTTTCTCGATAATATTTCTGATCAGGCGTCTGTTGCGATCTCGCGTGTCCAGACTGTTATTGACCTTGAACGCCGTGTACAGGAAATGAACGCGTTGACACGCGTTTCGCAAGGCGTGAATGTCACTCTCACCTTTGACGATGTCCTGGAACTGATCTTCGCTCAGGCAACACTGATCATCCCATCATCGCTCTTTCATATCACCCTTTACAACAAGGCTGGCAATTACTTTTATTATGGCTTTTGCGTGGATGAGAAGGAACGTGTGAATAGCCGTGAGAACCGCCCGCTGCCTCCCAGCCTGGGGCTGGGGCAGGAGATCATCCGCAAAGGACGCCCGATTCTTACACAGGATTATATGCGGGAATGTCGGGCGCTGAATATCACACCTGCGGCTCAGGGCATCTATGCCTGGATGGGCGTGCCTCTCAATGCCGGCGCTGAGACCATGGGATCACTAAGCGTGGGGAGTGATGATGCAACAGTGATGTACACGCGTGCACAACTTGATTTGTTGCAGGCCATTGCAGACCAGACTGTAGGCGCCATCGTGAAAGCCCGCCTCCTGCAGGAATCTGAACAGCGCGCCCACCAGCTTTCCACGTTGAATGAGATCACCCGCCAGCTTACTTCCACACTGGAGCAGGAGCCGCTGCTTCAAAACATTCTGGAGAATGCTGTTAGCATTTTGAACTGCGAAGCAGGAACGCTGTTCCTGGTGGATGAGCAGACTGGCGAGCTCATCTTCCGTGTGACGGTTGGGCCTGTGGCTGGAAACCTGCTTGGCCAGCGTCTTCCGCCGGGGACCGGCATTGTGGGCCGGGCTGTACAGGCGCGTGCACCTATGATCGAGAATGATGCTCAACGTTCGTCTGCCCGTTTTGAGGGCGCGGATAAGCAGACAGGCTTTGTCTCGCGTTCCCTGCTTGCGGTGCCGATGCAGATCAAAGATCGGGTGCTTGGTGTAATCGAAGTCATCAACCGCCGCGATGGGCTGCCTTTCGTGGCAGACGATCAAAACCTTCTCACTGCCTTTGCAGGACAGGCCGCAGTTGCCATGGAAAACGCACGCCTTCTGGCGCTCACCGATCAGGAGCTTGCAGCCCGCGTGGAAGAACTGCAGGTGATGGGACGCATTGACCGCGAACTCAATGCCAGTCTTGAAATTGACCGCGCCCTGCGCATCACACTGGAGTGGGCGATGCGCCAGTCAAGCGCCGAAGCAGGACTGATCGGCATGGTTGAAGAGGACCATCTGCGCATTATGGCGCAACAAGGTTATGATGATGTATTGACGGATGAGGCAAATTCGCGCCTGCCTCTCAAAATGCCGGCAATTCAATCCGCTGTCGAAAACGGACAGCCTAGTCAAATTTCCCTTGTCAGCAATGGCGCGAAGGGAATATTACCCTCCGCGCACACGCAGATCATCATTCCCATTCGCCGTGAGGCCCAGGTCATTGGCTTGCTTCTGCTCGAGAGCACGAGTGACTCTCAGGAAAACCTTGCATTCCTTAACCGTTTGAGTGATCACGCTGCGATTGCCATTTCCAATGCCCAGCTGTACGATGAAGTCCAGCGCGCCAACCTGGCGAAGAGCGATTTCGTTTCGTTCGTTGCACATGAATTGAAGAATCCGATGACTTCCATCAAGGGTTATTCGGAACTTCTCGCAGCAGGGTCGGTCGGACAAATTAACGAGATGCAGACCAACTTCCTGAGCACGATCCGTTCCAACGTCGAACGCATGTCGGCGCTTGTTTCAGATCTGAATGACAATGCCAAGATCGAAGCGGGCCGATTGCGTCTCGACTTTAAGCCGGTGGATGTGGCGGAGGTTGTGGATGAAGTTGTGCGTTCCACCAAACGGCAGGTAGACGATAAAAAACAGAGTTTGGAGCTTAATCTGCCAGCGGAGTTGCCCCCAGTGTGGGCAGACCGCATTCGTGTTGGTCAGGTGCTTACCAATCTTGTCAGCAATGCGCACAAATATACACCGGAGGCTGGGAACATAAAGCTGGGAGCCGAAGTGACAGCCAATCAATGGGATCCCGAAGGCGCAGCGCGGGTTGTGCATTTGTGGGTAAAAGATAATGGCATCGGTATTAGCGTGGAGGATCAGACGAAAATCTTCCAGAAATTCTTCCGTTCAGATGATACGAAAGCCCGTGAAGTGCCAGGCACGGGACTGGGATTGAATATTACGAGGAGCCTGGTAGAAATGCAGGGAGGACGTATCTGGTTCGATAGTGAATACAGAAAAGGCACAACCTTCCACTTCACGATCCCGACCGCGGAAGGATAACCGGCATGGCGCTTACTGTTTCCATTGGTCAGACACAGGCTTTGAATGGCCGCGAAGCGGGCCTTCAGGCAACACATCACGCTTTGAATCGGCTGGGTTCCAGCACTCCTGCCTTCAGCTTCGTCATCGCTTCGCATCAATACCAGGCGCGTGAAGTTGCCAGTGGTGTATCCAGCCTGTTGGGTGATACTCCCATGATCGGCTTTAGCAGTCCGGCGGGGCTAACAACGGAGGGCCTTCGCCCCAATTCTGTGATCGTTGTACTGCTGGCAGGTGACCTACAAGCCGAGACCCACTGGATGCCTGGCTACGCACAAAGCGCCCGCGAGACCGGAGCCAAACTCGCAAAATATGCCGCCGAACAAAAAGATGCGCGCGCCCTTTTCTTCTTTGCGGATGGATTCAACGGGGATGCTGACCAGTTGTGCAGCGCTCTTTCTCACGGATCTTTTGCGCTTGCGGGCGCTCTCTCCTCGGGAGACTTGCATACGGGTCATTCCTACCAGATCGCTGGTCCACAGACTGGAACTGGCGCGCTGACTGCTGCGTTCCTGAGCGGCAATTTGAAGGTGGGTGTAGGCGCTTCGCATGGATGGAACCCTGTGGGCAGTCAGTTCCGCGTGACGCGCTCGCGCGGCTTTTGGTTGCGCACCCTGGATGGTCGTCCCGCTTCCGAAACGTATGCTCAATTATTTGGCTATCCCGCCCGGGAATGGGCTTTTCCTCCCCTGAGTCATCTTGCGCGTTTATATCCGCTTGGCGTTGAACAGGGAGATCAGCTGGTCATCCGCGCCCCTATACGTGTGGAAGCGGATGGCAGTTTTCGCATGAACGCTCCTGTGCGGGACGGCGCAGATGCTTATCTGCTGGTAGGCAGCCGCGTCTCCTGTGAAAATGCCGCGCATCAGGCCGCCCAACAGGCATTGCAGCAGCTTGAAGGAGCAAAGCCTGTTTTCGCTCTGCTTCTGGTGGATGTTGCCTGGGAGATGTTACTCAAGTCACACCCCGGTTCTGAGATCAGCGCGGTCCAGGATATCTTCGGAAAAAGCATCCCTATTGCAGGCGGGTACTCGCTGGGGCAGATCATCCCTGGTAAAGATTCAGCCACTCCTCAACTGCTGAATCAGCATATTGTGGTAGTAGCGTTCGGGGAAGTCTAGTTCGATCTTACAAGTCCTTTTCAATAGATGGTTGAAATCCAGTCTCAAAGCTCTGGCAACGTGAATGCAGATGTGTTAGTCAGGGTTGTTGAGCATATTTGCGTGGCGAATGGTCTGACCTGTACAATGAAAGGAACTCTTGCAGGCTATCCCGGTTGTGTTCATTGGCACTTCAGGAAGGGGAAGCAAAAAGGATTATTGGAAATCACGTGGTGGGAACTGGAACGCCGTCTTTGGTTCAAAGTGGCGCAGAATCGAAAAGGCGAATGGATCGAAGATGGCATCCTGTTATTGAAGGAACAAATCGAGAGATCACTTTATGAAATTCCGAAGCCCGATCAAACAGATCGGGCTTCATCCAGGTGAGGAGAGAATAAGTATTCGGACTTCCGGTTAGGCATCCACAGGGAAAGCCACAACTTCGGCAACTCGTTGCTTAAGCAGAGATATTGACCTCGGGCAGTTTAGC
>DASWKT010000351.1:0-4017 GCA_036396515.1 Anaerolineales bacterium
AGCAGAATCGGTGAAAAACAAGATTTCCCTCTTGACAGTGAAGAGGTTAAGTTGTATATTAGAACAAGTGTTCTAACTCAGGTGCAGAATGACAAACATTAATCGTTACTCCCTCATGATGGAAGCGTTAGCCGAACTTAAACCGGAGATAGATGCAGCGCGCTCGGTCAAGCCTGTACCTGCCCTCCCGCCATTGAGTGAGGTCCTCGCTGAATTTGGGCCTATGCCTCCCGAAGCATTATTTCTGGGTGTTGCATCCGATGGGCTTCCTGTTCTCCTGAATTTACATGACCCAATTCCGGGCCCCCTGCTAATTACAGGAGATGCTGGTATAGGAAAGACTGGCCTGCTGCAGATCATCACCCGCGCAGCGGGAAAAATGCATCAGCCGCAAGAGCTTCAATTCGGCGTCCTGACCAGCCATCCCGATGAATGGAATGCGTTTGAAAACATCCCCAACAACGTTGGAATATTCCCATTCTATCATCAATCGGCTGAAGATTTTATTCTCTCGCTGGCTTCCTGGGCGCATGAGAATAAGACCAGCAGGCAGTCTGTTTTGCTTTTACTGGATGATCTCGAGGCTGCGTCTACTCTTAATTTTGACGCGCGACAGAACCTGCGTTGGCTGCTTCTGCGTGGACCTGCCCGTCGTGTCTGGCCGATCATCACTCTCAACCCCCACCGCATGGAAAGCATCGGGCCCTGGCTGGAGGCGTTCCATACTCGAATTTTCGGCACGATACAAAACCCACACCACATAAGCCAGTTGGGCGCTGAAACTGCAGAACTGGATTCTCTCAACGGCGGATCGCAATTTACTTTACGAGAAGGAGATCACTGGCTTCGATTTTGGATACCAAGTATAGATTAACACAAAGCATAGATTAATAGATAAGGAGATGAATATGCACACTGGCATGCTTTGGTTCGACAACTCTCAAGTACAACTGAATATCAAGATCCAAAAAGCGGTGGATTACTACCATAAAAAATATGGCCGTACTCCCGATTTATGTCTGGTTCATCCCAGCATGCTCGAAAAGGATCAAGCTCAATTGGAGATTAACAAATTGACCGTCCGTCCCTATCGACCTGTTCTACCAGGTCACATTTGGATTGGCATCGAGGACAAAAATTAGCCGTAGATGTGGGTGTTATTCCCATTCGAGTCCCTGTCCCTTGCAAAACCTCCCGCAGAACTAGCCTGTGGGAGGATTTTTTTAACCGACTGCCACGACAAATGCTACAGAGTGACTCTGGCTGTGACTGATGCTCACAGACCATATCGTTAAGCCAAGGTCCTTTGCCTTGTTTTCTGCCGCGCCGTGTAATGTCAATACCGGCGCATTTTGTTCGTCACCCAGAATTTCTATGTCTTTCCATGTGACCTCCCCGATACCACAACCTAGCGCCTTGGTAACTGCCTCTTTCGCTGCAAAACGACCTGCCAGAGACTCTGTGCGCTTTCCAACTTGTGCCAGCTCAGCGGGCGTAAAGATTCGCTCAAGATAATGTTTACCATGTCGAGAAACTACCTCTTTGATACGATCAATCTCAATAAGATCAACGCCGGTTGCTAGTTTCATATCACCTTATATGGAACACTGATCGCTGATGACGCCTTAGGGTCCCGCGACAGCAATCGCCAATTTATCGGGATGAATAAATTTCCTCGCTGCATTCAATACATCTTCCTGACGCACTTCACTCACCAGATCCTCATAACGTCGATAAAAATCCAATCCCAGGTTATGGCGTTCAATATTCAACAACGCGTTCGCTACACCGCCGTTCGACTCAAGAGAAAGCGGCAGGCGACCAATGAAATTTGCCTGGGTATCGGCAAGTTCGTCAGCAGTCACGCCTTCCTGCACAAAGCGCTTCATCTCGTCTACGATCAGACTTGAAGCTTTTTTCACATTTTGCGGATTCACTCCTGCATTCACTTCCCACGAACCCGGCCCGATCCCCGCGCTCAAACTCGAGTACGCGTAATAGGCCAGGCCCGATCTTTCACGAACCACATCTCCGATGCGTCCCATCATACCAAACTGTCCCAGAATATTATTGCCGATCGAAGCAGACATAAATTCAGGATCACGCCGCCTTGGCCCATTGGTTCCAATGATAAGATCGGATTGTGACTTGCCCGCGATGCGATGATGCTTGTTGACCGTCTTCTTCAGGGGTTTCAGCTTGGGAAGTTCAGGGGCATCTTTCTGCTCCTTTACCTGCCAGCCGCCTAAGGCGCGTTTCACCTGCCTGACGGCCTCTTCCGGTTTCACCGCGCCGACAATCGCAATGACCAGCCCGCGCGGGCCATAAAATTCACGATGGAACTTTGTCAGATCTCCACGCGTGATTGTTTGGATCGTTTCAGGATATCCATCTTCGGGCCGGCTGTAAGGATGACCTTTGAAAAGGATTTCATCAAAAACCATTGAAGCCATGTCCGATGTATCCTGGGCACGGATCGCGAGTCCGGTCAATAACTGCGCCCGCAATTTTTCCATTTCCACCTTGGGAAAAACAGGCGTGGTCAAAGCCTCAGACAAAAGATTAAGCAAGAGTGGCAGGTCCTCAGCCAATGATCGACCGTTGAACCCTGATTTATGCACTCCCGAACTGAACCCCAGACTCGCCCCTACCGATTCGAGTTCGTTATAGATTTTGTCGAAGCTGCGTTTTTTTGTGCCGCGCAATAATGCCGATGTAACAAAATATGCCAGCCCCAGTTTTTCGTCGGGATCAAGCAACGCGCCGGCGCTAAAATATCCGCTGACTACCACCGACGGACTGTTAAAGTTTGAGCGTGTAAGGATGACAACGCCATTGGGCAGTACTTCACGATAAATATCATCCGGACCCGGCAGGGCTAAATTATATCCAGCCATTTCATGGCCTTCCATTCGTGGGAGTATAGGTGCCCACTACACGGCTTTGCGGTCTGAAATATTTATTTGCTACGCGCTGAATATCCTTGACTGTGACAGCCGATAATTTATCGAGATATGTCTGAAACCAGTTGTAATCAGCAAACATTTCGGAATAGCCCAGCCAGAATCCCTGGTTAGTAATGTTCTCACTTCCATAAGCAAATAAGGCACGCGCCTGTTTGATAGCGCGGTTAATTTCTTCTTTTAACACCTTCTCCTCTTTTACACGTTTAATTTCCCTATCCAGGGCGGCAAGGGCCTCTTCCGGTCTGCGCCTGGGATGAATGGTCATGGTGATCGTATAAAGGAATGGGTCGATCGTAGCCTGTGCGCCGCCCTGGACACTGACAGCCAGTTCCTTATCCACGAGCGCGCGGTATAGGCGCGAGGTCTTGTTGGAAATGCCTCCACTGAACATATTGAGGTTGCTCGGACCCGCCAGCAAACTGTCGAGCACGCTTAACGGGAAGAAGTCGGGGTGCGCCGCGTTAGGGAAACGGTAGCAGGCCTGAACGTAGGTTGTTTCGCCCGGGCCCTCAACAGAGAGGCGGATTTCTCCATTTTGCGGCGGTTCTTTACGCGCCAGCCGCGCGGGTTCACTCCCGACAGGAATCGGCTCAAATAATTCCTTGATACGCGCGAGCATCGTTTTCGTATCGAAATCCCCTGCCACCGCCATGACCGCGTTATTGGGAACATAAAAAGCGCGATAGTGATCATAGAGATCGTCGCGCGTAATTGCACGCAGGTCTGCCATATCTCCGATGACTTCGTGGTGATAGGGATGGATGCGAAATGCTGTTTGCTGCATTACTTCACCAAGACGAAAAAGAGGCTCATTCTCACTGCCTTCGCGTTCAGAGATGATGACCGTCCGCTCCGAAGCAACTTCATTCGGATCGAAACGACTATTCAGCATGCGGTCGGATTCCAGGCGCAGTGCGAGATCTATCTTATCAGCAGGCATGGTTTCAAAATAGGCAGTCCAATCAATGTAAGTAAAAGCATTCCAACTTCCGCCTTCACGTGAGATGGATTTGTCGAGAACACTCGCAGGGAATTGATCTGTGCCTTTAAA
>DASWKT010000352.1:0-2378 GCA_036396515.1 Anaerolineales bacterium
TGCCTTGTTTTCGCTCAGCGAAGAACACAAAATGATCCGTGATGCTGCCCGTGATTTCGCTCAAAACGAGATCCTGCCTATCGCGGCTGAATTCGATGAAAGTGGGGAGTTCCCGCACGCAACCATTAAAAAAATGGGCGGAATGGGCTTTATGGGAATCGAGGTGCCCGAGGAATACGGCGGCGCAGGCATGGATACATTAGCCTACGTGTTGGCACTCGAAGAAATCTGCAAGGCAGATGCATCGCACGGCGTGATCATGTCTGTGAATAATTCGTTGTATTGTCATGGCATTCTAAAGTTTGGTACGGAAGAACAAAAAAAGAAATTCATCACGCCCATTGCATCAGGAAAATCCGTCGGGGCGTATTCACTCACGGAACCGCAATCCGGTTCAGATGCTGGGACGATGAAAAGCCGCGCCACGCGCGATGGCGAGCACTATGTGTTAAACGGGCGTAAGTCCTGGGTGACGAGCGGTCCTGTTGCTGATTATTATGTCGTCTTTATGATGACCGATCCTGATAAACAACAAAAAGGCGTGAGCGCATTTCTGGTGGAAGCCAGCACACCCGGCCTGACACGCGGCAAGAAAGAACCCAAGCTTGGCATCCGTGCCTCCGCAACGAGCGAGTTGATCTTTGAGAATTGCCGCGTGCCTGTTGCCAACCGTCTCGGCGAAGAAGGGGAAGGATTCAAGGTCGCGATGACCGTTTTAGATGCAGGTCGCATCGGGATCGCGACACAGGCGCTTGGGATCGCGGAAGCGGCCTACGAAGCCGCGCGCCAGTACGCGGTCGAGAGAGAGGCGTTCGGCCAGCCGATCGGCGCTTTCCAGGGCACGGGATTCAAAATCGCAGATATGAAGACTCGCATCGAAGCCTCCCGTCTACTAATCTATAACGCGGCCATGGCGAAGGAAAAATCCAAACAGACTGGTACCCGGTATTCACTCGAAGCCTCCATGGCGAAACTGTTTGCATCTGAAATGGCGATGTACGTCACACACCAGGCTGTGCAAATTCACGGCGGGATGGGATACAGCAAGGAACTCCCGGTTGAACGATATTTCCGTGACGCGAAGATCACCGAAATCTACGAAGGGACAAGCGAGATCCAAAGACTTGTCATTTCACGAAGTGAGCTGGGGCTGAAATAAATTTCTGTTCGCGAAGGGTGTTACTATGAATCCAACGAGACTATTCGTCAAAGCTGTTACACCTATTGCATCCATCCTCTTGATCCTGGCAGGTATTATTCAACTCCGGGCTCAGTTCTGGGCAACCGGAGCAGTCTGCACAATTTTAGCCATGGCGGGATTTATTCTCAGCATGCGTTTGCTTGAGAAGGCTCCTTTGACCCCGGAAGAGCTTGAAGCGTTGCGTCCATTTATTGTGCCAGGCCTGTCATGGACAATCATCATTGGTCTTTCGACACTCTCGGTTTTCTACGTTGCTGATAATTTCAAAAGCACGGAAACCGATCGGATCGCGGGAGTGGCATGGACGAGTAGTCTTGTCCTTGGCCTGCTCGTGACATGGATCCTGCGACCACAGCCAAATAATAGTGGTACGATCATCGATAAAATCAAAGCGAACCGCAAAGAAATTTTGTTTTTATCCATTATTTTGGTAGTGGCATTCGCTCTACGCACAATTGGTTTATCCGTACACCCTTATCCCTGGTCAGGCGACGAAGCATCAATCGGCAGTGAGGCAATACGCATACTCAACGGAGAGGTTACCAATTTCTTTGAAACAGGATGGTCCAGCCAACCAAACTGGTCGTTCGTCCCCACCGCTTTCACCGAAATGATCTTTGGGCACAACATTCTAGCTGTGCGCGCGACCAGCGTCCTGGCGGGAACATTGGCAGTTCTGTTTACTTACCTGGCTGCGCGCGAATTATTTAATCCAACGATTGCATTGATGGCAGGCGCCTTCCTCGCAAGTTTGCCCTACAACGTTCACTTTAGCCGGGTGGGCGTCCAAAATGTAGTAGACAGCCTCATGTCGGCCTTGGTCTTTTGGCTCCTAGCCATGGCAATTAAGAAGGATGATCCGCGTTATTACTATACTGCCGGTGTGGCAGCAGGATTATGCATCTACTCATATGCCGGGACACGACTTGCTTTGATCCTCGGAGTCGTAACTCTGTTATTTCTGGTCATTCGACAGCGCAGCTATCTTCATTCTCATTGGAAGCATCTGGCCTCATTCTTTGTTGCAGCCATTATCAGTGCGGCTCCGCAGGCCGCATTTTTTGCGCGCCATCCGGATATCTTCATCGGCCGCATGGGCCAGGAGGGTATCCTGTTCAACGGCTGGTTAACTCAACAGGCAACACAGACCGGGAAAAGCGTCTGGGAGATTCTTTTT
>DASWKT010000353.1:0-4549 GCA_036396515.1 Anaerolineales bacterium
AGAAGCGAAAAACGTTGCGCAACTCGCTTTCGTCCTGGTTGCACATCTCTCCCACCGACGCGGCAGACTTGCTCACGCGTGCCAATATCAATCCGCAGCGCCGTGCGGAGTCACTCAGCCTATCTGAATGGTCGCAGCTCGCTGCGATCCGGCAGTCTATGGAGTGAGAGCACAACGGAAGCCAATTCGCTCACTGTGTTCATCGGCGTACTGGATGCCGGAGCAGTAAAGTTTGTCTGTGGCTGTGCAAGCTCACGACGCATCATATCGAGCACTTGCAAGGCTGTTAGATTGCGCACCTGCATGCCATAAGTGGGGTACTCGGGTCTGGAAAAGTCTGTATATGATTTTGTCGGTGCAAACGTTAGGTGATCGACGCTGCGCATTCCATGCTGTGGCAGCTCCTGAACTGCCCTCCAGAAATTCCAGAGAGGGAGTTCATATTCCAATGCCAGGCGAGTTGTTACTTAATTAATATAATGGTCTCCCTCATCATTATCGGCTTTTGTGCTAAGGATTGGAACCACACCCTGATCAATGCTATGTTTTGCTGCTGATTGCCTGAGAAACACGCCAAAATTATTAAGGCAAAAACTGAAATGCCAAAGAGCTTTTTCGTCATAATTTACCGGCATCCATGCTCGCTTCGATATCTACTTTTATCGTCGATCTTCCCCTGCCTGGCAGAGTTGACTTGAGCGTGTAGATCGTGATAGAACCACCACAACTGCAATTTCATTCTTCCAGCTTGATTTCATGCGGATGATGTTTCTTTCGCAGATCGCGATAATGCCACCATACATCCCAAATACGGACCGCCGCTTCCAGCTGGATTTTCAACGACATCTTTGACTTCCCCCAGCGCCGGTCTGCAAAGTGGATGGGCACTTCACGAATATCATATCCCATCAGGAATGCAACATACGCCATTTCGACCAAAAAGATATAACCGTTGGAGCGAATACGACTCAGCGGCATGTTCTGCAGAGCTTCGCGTCGCCACATACGGTATCCGGTCGTCACATCGTGCAATGGAAGACCCAAAATCGTACGTGCGTAAATATTTCCAAACGCCGAAAGCGCTTTACGCCATGCGGGCCAGTTCCTGGCGAGCGACCCTCCTTTTACATAGCGGGAACCGATGACCACAGGGTGCGAAGCGATGAGACGCGCCATCTCCGTTAGAACGGCAGGGTCGTGGGAAAAATCTGCATCCATTTGAACGATCGCATCCGCGCCTAATCCGAACGCCTTTTGAAATCCTTCAAGGTATGCGGAGCGTAGTCCCAGCTTGCCCGTGCGATGCAAGACAAATACCTTATCCGGACTTTTTTCCGACAATTCATCAGCGACAGTCCCTGTGCCATCAGGGCTGTTATCGTCAACGATGAGAACAGCCAGGTCCAGTGGAAGCGAAAATAAAACGGAGACCAGCTTGGGCAGGTTCTCCGCTTCATTGTAAGTAGGTAATACAATCGTAATCCGCATTACGTTTTATTCAAAAGATTCTGCTTTAGTTTGTCGACGCTCGAAAAACGTCCATATACCGAAGGGACTTCGGATATGTGGATCGCGAGGTGGTCGGGGCGCTGGGACGCCAATTCGCGGTCCTTGATGGGATAGAAGTAATCAAGCGACTGCTCAAGCCTGGAACGGATACGCTCCTGAAGCGGTAGCAGGTTCGCGGGAGACACAACGATAACAAAATTTGTTGGGCTGATGTGACCAATGAAATCGTCTGTCGAACCGGTTTCCTTCATAGTATTGTGGATCATTAAGCTGATGGCACGCAAGACATCGTCGGATGCCACAAAACCATAGGCCTCACGAAAAGAGTCAAGATGGCTAATGGAAATATGGAGCAAGGCCCAGCCACTCTTATGGATCACTTCAGAGAGGCGTTCTTCAACCAGGGGACCCTCGGGCAGTCCACTGACCGGATTGGTCAGGGAGGCCTGGCGTACCCGTTTCAGGGCGTTGCGGACGCGCAGGCGTAATTCCTGCACATCGAACGGCTTGGTAATGTAATCATCTGCACCGACTTCGAACCCCTGCAAGCGATCAATACGCTCACGCTTTTCAGTCAGGAAGATAATGGGAATTTGACTGGTGTGGCGATCGGTTCGGACGCGCCGGGCAACTTCATATCCGTCAATATCCGGCAGGCGAATATCTAGGATCAGCAGGTCTGGCAGGACGGTTTGGGCCGCGCGCACGCCGTCTTCACCCCAGTTGACAGTGAAGACTTCATAACCCTGGACGCGGAAATACGCGTTCAGCATCTCGGCTACGTCAAGGTCATCTTCAACAATCAGGATCTTTGATTTGGCGTCTGGCACGTCAGCCCCGCCTAGGAAATCGGTTCTTTTTGAATGACAAACTCACAGACCGCATCCCCAACGGCGACACATTTCGATTCGTTCACGCGGAATTCATTGCCACCCGACACCCATTTCAGGGATTCCTGTAAGATCCCCGTAGCAATATAGCAGACAGGCTTATCTACGTTCGAGCGTCCCCAACATACTGGACATTTATGGATGGTCCAGATGAATTCTGCATCCCTTTCTTCGACAGTACTATACTGATCGCTCAGTTGAGAGAAAATCTTCGCAAATGCTGGCAAGCCGATACGAAGCTTGGATTGAAGCGGGAGTACAACAAAAGCCAGATCTGCCGCGCCAGCCAGCGCGCCAAAGTTTTTCAACGCGTCAGAGAAGGTGGCGCGTCCGGCGCGCAGAGCCAGACCGCGGCCGCCGCGCGGACCGTACATTTCCTCCAGCGCCACACCAATCGCGGAAAGTTCGGCAAAATCGAAGCCTTTATCCAGATTATCGAGGGGATAATTATCGATATAATTATTCAAGCCGCCCAGGTTGAGGATGGCATTAAGTCCATTTTTTCCCATCACCTCTTCGAGGGATTTGACAATGATGAGTCCAAATTTATTCGGATAGTACAGACCGGTCTTTTGAACGGGGCTCATAACTCGACTCCACTTAGATCAGTTTTGCCAGATCTTCGGCGGCGCGTCTCATATCCAGCAAGATCAAGCCTAATTTTGCCTGCTCACGTGCCAGCGCGGTGAGAACGGCTTCCTCCCCTACCGACATGAGAACAACGTACCCATTTTGACCCTTGATATAGACCTGCTCGAGTGTACCACGACCCAGTTCTGTGGCGATACGCTCACCCAGTGACAACATGGCGGCAGACATTGCTGAAACGCGGTCTTCCTCCACACCCTGCGGTAACGCGGAAGCGATGCTTAGGCCGTCCACGCTGACAACAGCGGAAGCTTCGATATCGGGTGAAGAGGCTTGCAATTCGCGCAGACGATCTACCATTTGTTGCGTACGTGATTTTGACAAGAGTGCCCTCCTGCATAGAGTTGATAACCAGCCGTTAATTGCCAAGCGGGTCTGTTAATGAGGTGCGGATAATTTAGCATAGTGAACAGAAAGTGTCAAGCCAGCGTTCCACAAAAACGCGCGACCGCCGGTAGAACTGCAACGTTGCCGTGCTATAATCCTGGCGAATAGATGAAATGAGAAAAACAATCCTTCTTATCCTGGCAGCAATGCTATCTCTAAGCTTCACACCCTATGCTCCACCCGCACAGGCTGAAACCACGGATGGAGATGTTGAAAGCGGCGCAGTTGTGTGCGCGCCTGATGTGTATTTGGAGGCGCCGGGTGACTGCCTGCCTCTTGGCCCTTCGATTTATATGACCGAAATGGCAAAGCTGGGGTTGACCTTTCCACAGCGGTCCTTGCCTGCACGTAAACCAGACCCCGCACTCACACAGCTTCCATACCGTTACTTCCGGTTGGATGAAGACAGCGTTCCCGTATTGAGCGGCCCGGCAGGGTCGGAGACTGGTCAAGCTTTCCAGCCCGGGTTTGTGTATGTCTCTTATATCGACCGGGTGGAGTCGAATGGCGTCTATTACCTTCTTCAAAACGGCGGATGGATTCCCGGGAAGGGCTCCCGAATAGGAGAGTACTCCCTGTTCCAAGGACTGGAGCTTACTTCAACACCGCATAATTCTTTTGCCTGGCCATTGCCGTTTTACATGGACAGTATCCCTGTTCGGAGCGCACCTGGTTACAATGCCCCTCAAACTGATAAATTGCTTTACCCCTATGTTGACATCGTTCAAGTGTATGCTACGCAGAGCGCGGATGGAGTGGATTGGAATTTGATCGGGCCGAATCAATGGGTGGAGGCGCGCATCCTGGCGATGGTCACTCCGAATACGATCCCACCTGAAGGCGTGACGACAAATCGCTGGATCGATGTTGACCTGGCAGAACAAACCCTCACGGTCTATGACAACAACCAATTGGTTTTCGCGACAGTCATTGCAACTGGACTCGAGCCCTTCTGGACACGGCCCGGGTTGTTCCAGATCTATCAGAAAAAAGAAACTGAGACAATGCGCAATAACGACCCAACAGACTATTACTATTTGGATAACGTTCCATGGACGATGTATTTTGATAAGGCGCGCGCCTTGCATGGCGCATACTGGCGGACACGCTTTGGA
>DASWKT010000354.1:0-4604 GCA_036396515.1 Anaerolineales bacterium
ACGACAAAATTATTTAACTGTTCCCACAACATTTGCAGAAAGGTCGGACGCGGCGCCTCTTCCAATTGATTGGGGCCATAATGCTCCAGTCGCTTTTTCGCTTCTTCAGACGTTAATCCGTTATCCTGAACTTTAAGGTGGTCAAGTACTTCTTCGGCTTTCAGCGCGTGCCATTCCTGCTGGGCGGTAGATTCCGTTTCGTGAGGCATGCAAATATCTCCTGTATAAATAATGTGGAGTACGATGATCCGGCAAATTAAAACGAGACCACCACACCTCCGTGATGGTCTCGCCAAACGCTTAGAGCGCTTCGAATTGCCGATGGCTAATCTGCCATGTCCTGACGACAACTCGTTGGCGCCAGAGGCGCCATGGCTACTCCCCAATCGCCATCAAGTGTATTCTTCTGTTAGGGAGATGTCAAGCAATAAACTTTAACAAATCCATGGTGTGTATGGATAAATCATTTGGGCGCAATCTGTGTGCCTGAAGGGATCTCGGTATCTTTTGCAATCACCACAACGCCGTCGCGCACAAAATAGAGCTGATGATCGATATCTCCGGAATTAATTGGAAATGGTCTGATGACTACATCATCCCCAATACGCACATTCTTATCAAGGATCGCAGATTCGATATGACAATTCCTGCCGATTCCGATTGGAAGGGTCCCGCGCGGCTTCTCGACATCGTAATAATCCGCTCCCATAAGGATGCTGTCTTTGATTACTGTCCCCTCCGCGATCTGGCTGCGAATACCAACGATGGAGTGCGTGATCTGCGCTTTGCGAATCTGGCAGCCCTCCGCGATCAGCACATCCTTTAATTGGCTGTCTTCCACGGTAGAGCCGGGGAGAAAGCGTGCATGCGTATAGATCGGCGCTTTCGCATCATAAAAGTTGAACGGTGGATTCGAAACCGTCAATTTCAAATTGGTTTCATAGAAGGAGCGGATCGTCCCAATATCCTCCCAATAGCCATCAAAGTCAAAACCATATACCTCATGAGATTGGATCGCTTGAGGGATAATATCGCCGCCGAAATCGTCATGCCGCAGATGATAGTTGAGAAGGTCATTCAACACTTTGGTCTTGAACATATAAATTCCCATCGAACCCAGTAATGGGCGCTCTGGGTCATCGCGGCTTACAAATCTATTTTGGACTTCCGGATCCTTCGGCTTTTCAACAAACGCGGAGATCTGGCCATCCATCTCGCGCTTCAAAATTCCCAAGCGGGACGCTTCGCCTCTTGCAACAGGCTGAACTGCCACCGTTATATCGGCATTTTTCTCCCAGTGATATTCCGCTAACGCGGCGTAATCCATGCGATAGAGGTGATCTCCGGCAAGGATCAATACATACTCCGCTCCGGTTGCCTGGATTTCAAATAATTGTTTTCGCACTGCATCTGCGGTGCCCTGATACCAGTCTGCACTTTGGGGTGTTTGCTCCGCGGCCCAGATTTGTACCCAGCCGGTATGGAACACGTCGAAGTTATACGCCTGGGAGATATGCCGGTGAAGCGAGACGGAATTGAACTGCGTCAGAATGGCGACGCGATAAATCCCCGAATTAATGCAGTTGCTGATGGGAATGTCAATGAGACGATATTTGCCTGCGATCGGTACGGCAGGTTTGGAGCGCATCTTGGTCAACGGATGCAGACGTGTACCTTTCCCTCCTCCCATAATGACACCCAGGACATCGTTCATTGACGGCATGCTGGCCTCCAGTGCGTAAAGGGGTTTATTGAAATGTCTCTATTATCTCTTAAAGTGCAGAAGCTGGCGTACCTTTCCTGATACAAAAACGATGGGGTATGCCACTACTATGAACAAGTCGATCAATCCGAACAGAATATAGAGTTTCATCTCTCGCCTCCAAAAATAAAAGCAGTACTACTTAAGTCTTACGAACGCACGATGTAAGATTACACTGATTACACGGACTAGTTTCATTCTATGGCGCAGAATACTGAAAGTCAATCGTTTTGAGGATTATCTAATAAAAAGCATACATTTAACCGAAACATCCTCCCGCTATTCTATGGAAGGATGTTTTGTCCGTGGGGTATAATGCGGGTCAATACGAGTGACAACGAATGCCGAAGGAGGGAATCGAACCCTCATTCCCATAGGGAACACGATTTTGAGTCGTGCGCGTCTGCCTATTCCGCCACTCCGGCCTGATTTGCGCCCCAAAGTATACCACTCCCAACACGAAGGTCAAGATGAAACTAGGAATCATCGGATTACCCCAATCAGGAAAGACCACCATTTTCAATGCATTGACACGTGGGGATACACCGACCACCGCTTCGGCAGGGCGCTTCGAGGTCCATACCGCGGTGGTGGATGTCCCTGACCCGCGCGTCACCAAACTCTCGGAAATGTTCAAGCCGAAGAAGACCATCTACGCCAAAGTAACGTATGCGGATATCGCGGGGCTGGAAACGGGTTCCGCCAAGAGTGGCATCTCGGGTCAACTGCTGAATCAGCTCACCCAGATGGATGGCTTTATCCTGGTGGTCCGCGGCTTTGAAGACGACAGTGTTCTTCACACGATGGGAAGTATCGATCCTGGGCGCGATGCAGATATCATGCTTAGCGAATTGCTTTTGAATGATTTGATCTCGGTCGAACGGAAGCTCGAACGATTGGCGGAAGAACGCAAAAAAGGTGGTACCGATAAAGTTGATAATGAGCGCCAGACCGCCCTGTTTCAACGTTTACGAGAGGTGCTTTCCGAGAATACCCCTCTGCGGAAGGTGGAAGTCTCGGCAGAGGAAGGTAAAATCCTTGCCAGCTTTGGCTTGCTCACGCGTAAGCCCGTACTGATCGTCTTCAACATGGGTGAAAACCAGACCGCGCCAGCCTGGGAGTTTGAAACCCCCTCTGTTGCTTTGCAGGGTAAACTTGAGATGGAAATCGCGCAACTCTCCCCGGAGGACGCCGCGTTGTTCATGCAGGAGTACGGCATCGAAGAACTGAGCTTGAACAAAATGATCCGTCTCTCTTATGACCTGCTCCAGGTGCAGTCGTTCTTTACCGTTGGCGAAGACGAAGTCCGCGCCTGGGAGACGCGCCGCGGCGCGACCGCCCAGGAGTCTGCCGGTGAGATCCACACCGATCTGCAGCGTGGATTCGTTCGGGCGGAGGTGGTGGCGTACGACGATCTCATCAGCCTGGGGGGGATGAATGAAGCGAAGTCCAAGGGCAGGCTGAGACTCGAAGGTAAGGAATATCTCGTCAAAGACGGCGATATTGTGCACATCCGATCCAGTTTGTAAATTTATTTGTCGTAGGGTTGGGTAGCTGCCCATACGACACCCCCCACCTATAAAAGGAGAATTTTATGGCTTACTCGATCAAAAAATGGGACCTCGGCGAACTCTTCCCCGCCATCGACAGTCCGGAACTGCAAGCCGCGTTCGATAATGTGGAGGAGCAGGTCACATCGTTTGAAGGTGTGCGCGGCAAACTCAAACCTGATATGGAGATTGAGGATTTCCTTGAAGTGGTGCGTGCTTCGGAAGCGATGGCGCGCATTATGTATAAAGTGTACGCCTTCGCAGAACTCTCTTTTTCAGCCGATACACAGGACCAGAACGCCCAAAGCCTGCTGGGGCGCGTGCAGCAGTTCGTGGCGGAGATCCAAAACCGCACCCTGTTCTTTAGTCTGTGGTGGAAGGATCTGGATGAAAAGGACGCACAGCGTTTCATGGACGCCGCAGGCGATTATCGCTATTATCTCGAAGAGATGCGCCATTTCAAGCCACATACGCTCAGCGAGCCGGAGGAGAAAGTCGTTAATCTCAAGGACGTGACCGGCGCAAGCGCGCTCATCAAATTATATGACGCCATCACAAATCGCTATGTCTTCAAGCTGCAGGTGAACGGCGAAGTGAAGGAATTGACACGCGCCGAGCTGCAGCCCTACATCCAGGGACCGGACGCCGACCTGCGGGCACACGCCTATCAGGAGCTGTACCGGGTCTATGGGGAGGACGGGCCCATCCTGGGGCAGATGTACCAGACCCGGGCGCGTGACTGGCACAACGAAAATATCATCATGCGCAAGTTCGGCAGCCCCATGTCTGTGCGCAATCTTGCCAACGATGTGCCTGATGAGGCGGTTAGTACCTTGATGGAAGTGACGAAGAAGAACTCCAAAATTTTCCAGCGTTACTTCAGGATGAAGGCAAAATATGTAGGCATCCCTTCGGGTAAATTGCGCCGCTATGATATTTATGCGCCTGTTGCGAAATCAGACAAACCCTTTGAGTATGACGCCGCCGCGCAAATGGTTTTGGATTCGTTCACGGCCTTCGACCCAAAGATCGGAGAGCTGGCGCGCCGTGTGTTTGATCAGGACCATCTGGATAGCGAAGTCCGCAAGGGAAAGCTGGGAGGCGCCTTTTGTGCCTCCATCACCCCGGAGATGACTCCTTATGTGTTGTTGAACTACACCGGCCGGGCGCGGGATGTGGCCACCATGGCGCATGAGCTTGGGCACGCCGTCCATGCCATGCTGGCCTCCCATCACACGACATTTACCTTCCATTCCTCGCTGCCGCTGGCGGAGACCGCCTCCACGTTTGGC
>DASWKT010000355.1:0-13017 GCA_036396515.1 Anaerolineales bacterium
TTTGCCACGTGTGGATTCGAATAGTTCTTCGGTAACTGCGTCCAAACCAACGCCGATGATATCCACGCCATTCTCATGGATTTCGTGCAAGCGTTCTTCATTCAACGTGGTCGCGCTGACCAAGGCAGAAATTGGCACTTGTGGCGCAGGGCTTTTCACGCGCTGGATCATGTTTATAAGGTCATTAAATGCCCGGTGATCTTGAACTTGAGAAATACAAACTCGTCCCACACCGCCATTGGCTTCACCCACAGCAATTTTTTCTGCAACAAGGTCTGTAGGATACAGCGGCCACGCTACACGGATAAAAGTATTGTCTTCGGGTGTGCCCGGTCGCTCGCGGGCGAGTCCGCAATATGTGCAATTGGCATAACAACCTTCAGGATAGTTTTGCAGAAGGTTGATACAGTTGCAATTGCAGCGCTGAATGCGCCCAGGTTTAAGTCCCAACTCTATCGCCGCGGCCATGCTGATACGGACATAGTCTGGGCTGATTTGGTATTGCTCGGCTTGCAAGTCAGACGGAACGGTCACTTTTGCCATGAAGTCTCCTGGAATATTCTGTTGGTCTTGATACGCCTCGCGACGAACACGCAGGGCTACTCGACCACCGTCTGGTCACCAACTCACACCACAACACGCATTGACAAATCGTGGACGCAAGCCAGCTTGCCGCGCGTACTCAACGATTCCATTCGCGGGGTACGCCAGACCATTTAAACCAGTGTTTACCGCGAGGCGGTCTATTTCAACTTTCAAATCTCCCATGGGGCGGGCACATCCCAACATGACTGGAGTGGATGGAAGCACTTTGCGTGCCCTCTCAAAGAACAAGCCGATCTCCTCCAATGATGGTGGCTTCACTCCGAACATCGGCGTGCCAGTCAACGGCATCAGTACAACCATTACCATCGCCTTCGGCGGATGACGCGCAATCATCTCAAGCCCGCGTTCCTCACCGAGCATTTTGCCGAAGTGCAATCCCAGGATAATGTGCGGCACAGTGGGGACTTTGTATTGCTCCAACCAGGCCAGAGCATTTTCATAATCTTCAGGATCAGAATCCAGATGATAGACATCACGAATCGTATCGCGATGACCGATGATATCCACCATCGCACCGTCAATGTCAACTTCGCCCAACGCGGCACAAGCCTCTTCATCAGGCAAGCCTGGATGAACTCGGATTGCCAATCCCAACTCTTTGCGAACACGGATCAAATCAGGGATGTGAGAGAGCAAGGGCACATGCCCCTGCTTGTCACTTCCGCCAGAGATCAACACCCCGCGCGCACCGCGCTTTGCCAACGAAGCACACAACTCAAATAACGAACCGTCGTATCGACGTAAGTCGCTCATGCCGTGCAAAACATTCGTCTTGCAATGTTCGCAGCTCAACGTGCAAGCCGTTCCCGTTACACTTATCGAAACAAATTCAGTCACGCTCTGCCCCGCATATTCATCAGTTTTGTAACGGCGCAAACCAGGCGTATGAAAAGTAATTTCATCTGTAAAGTGTTGGCGTCGGATCGCGAGACACTCAGACGTGATCACCTGGAAAGATTTAGCGATCTGCATTAGCTCAGACATATTGACTTCCAGGATTAACGTAACAGCCATAAGGGTCTGCGCGAATTTGACTCTCCGACAGGCGAGCGCGTGCCACTGCTTTCTGCACCGCTTCGATCAGGACCTCCGGCTGGATTCCGCTAAATTCACTTGATCGACTTTGAAAGATTTTCTGAATCGTGCCCGCGACCTTTTCAGATTGACTGGTATGCCACCGTAAAGACGCCTCCAAATCGGCAACAGCATTTTCCGCGGCAAAGAAATCTCCGCCAATGAAAGCTGCCTTAATGGTGGGCCCGGCCATTGTCACGCGTACATCAAGTAACCCTGCTGGAGTTTTTATCTTGCTTGATCCAAACGTATCTGCAACTGCGGATGTTTGATAGACCCAATTATCTCGCCGGTACTTCTCTTTTTCTAGAATGCAAATAGCTTCGAGTTCGGCAGATGTAAATTGTCCGTATGCCAGTTCAATGTTCAAAGCAGAAGCGAAGCCGCGGGCGATTTCTGTGCGTACATCATCGTAGCCAATCTGGCTCTTCATCTCGCGGTGGACAGTCGTAATTCGTCCGGCGACAGTTGCTATTTCCTTATCCGATAACTTTTCGAACGGCGTATTGAGGACGCTGAGCATGAGCGCGATGTCGAGATCAATGAGCAGGCTGGCGTGGAAGAGCAGACCGCCAGACGGCGCGCGATAAATTCCGAGACCAACCAGTTTTTTGCCATTCACTTCGATATCGTTCTTGCGGCGGAAACTCGCCTGGACACCAAGTTGCTGTAATCCGCGTACGAGACCTTCGGAGAACATGCCCATCAGTTCACGCGCGTGACTATATGAATCTCCATCGCGTGCAGGAATAGTCAACGCCACGCCAAGTTGATCTGCCCCCATGATGATTGCGCCGCCGCCCGTTGGACGGCGGTTGATGGGAATGTTGTTTGCCTTGCAGTATTGCACGCGCACTTCGTTTTCCACATTTTGAAAACGACCAACCAGCGCACAGTGAGATTGATAGCTGTATAAACGCAACGTTGGAATGGATATGCCCGCGCCAACACGTTGTGCGAGTGCATCGTCTGCTGCAAGGCCGAAGGCAGCGGTTACGCCATCATCCGTGATCAGACGCCACTTCATCAGTCAATCCATCCTTGCTGGCGATAACGCTTGATTTCAGATTCGACCCACGCGGACAAATCATCTCCCGAGACTAATTGTGCGGATTCGTTATCCCAATCGCTCGACTTGATGACCACCATCCAACCGTCGCCATATGGCGACTGATTTACCAAAGCGGGGTTATTCACTGCTTCATCATTTCGTACTGCGATCATACCGCTGATAGGAGCAATCAGATCGCCCGTCATCTTCGCGGCTTCCAGCGTCCCCATCGACTCCCCGCGCTTGACTGTTGTTCCGACCGCCTGCAACGAGACGTAGGCTAGATCGCCAAGCGCTGCCAATCCGAGCGTATCAATCCCCATGATCACTTGCCCGCTGGGAGGATCATATTGTGCCCACATGTGGTGCTCGCGGTCGTACGCGCGGTCCGCGGGGATGGGATAGTCTTGTGCGTTAATTTTGTTTGACATGAACAACCTCTATGACTCTGAGCCAGCTACCAATTTATCTGAAAAGACTGTTCAGACATGTAAAACTTCTTAATCGACACACCGCAAACAATTGATCTTTAATTCCTGTATTCTCGACTTATACTTCTCCGCCGCTTCCTCGCCAGTGACCAGGTGACCGCGTTCCGCTTCAAAATTTGTCGGTCTCACTTTGACGAGCCAGCCCGTTGTGTAGGGTTCTTTGTTCGTAAGCAAAATATCGCGTGCAAAACCTTCTTCATTTGTTTCAAGGATCTCGCATGAAAACGGAG
Organism: Anaerolineales bacterium; assembly: GCA_036396515.1. GTDB lineage: Bacteria > Chloroflexota > Anaerolineae > Anaerolineales > Villigracilaceae > Defluviilinea. Next base: position 3,453 of record DASWKT010000355.1, read on the forward strand.
CAGGGAATGGCCCCACCCATTTGGCGCTTTCAACTGTCGCCAATGCTTTGCCCTGCACAACTTTTTTCCCAACATCGCGAAAACTGATTGCTGCGATCTTGCCGCAGCGCGTCTGCGCCACGTCGGTCATTCCGAGAACCGCGAGATCGCCTTCGAATCGAATCCACACATCGCGTTCGACGTCATAGGTCAGATCTTCGGGAATGTCACAGGCGTAGTAAATCATCTAAAAAGCAATTCCGCTGGTTGAGTAGCGAGCGCTCTTTGCGAGCCTATCGATACCAGCAAGTAACATTCAAACAAAATATTTCCTGAAAACTGGTGGTTTCGATACAGGCTGAGAAAAGCACTCAGCCCACTCAACCATCGATGTATCCTTTTTACTCAAAGTTCAGATCCTGCTCTTCCATAAACTTCTGATACGCCGCCACGCCCGCCTCCCCTGTCACTAGCAACGTACTTTCGCCAGCCCAATCCGTCGGCTTCACTCTAACGAACCAGCCCTCGCCATACGGGTCTTCGTTGATCAGCGCAGGCTTTGCCTTCACGGCTTCATTGACTATCACAATCTCACCAGTCAGGGGTGATGTGACGGGTCCCACCCATTTGCCGCTTTCGAGCGTCCCCGCGCTCTTGCCCTTCTGCACAGTACGTCCCACATCTTTTGGCGTAGCATTAATGATGCCTTTTGCCAAATTCTGGGCCACGTCGGTAATCCCAATTGTTACCGTTCCATCGTCCTCGGGCCGCGCCCAGGTGTGTTTTTCCACCCAATAGTAGCGGTCTTCAGGAATATCGCATCCACGTACTGTTGCCATGACTATTCTCCTTCTCCTGCAGGTTGAGTAGGTGTGTTCCCTAAAGTGGCCGTACCGAAACCATGTTCGCCTTGAAGATGATATAGAAGCAGATCAAAAACGACCAAACGGATTTCATATTCATACTCCGCAACAAAATTCGGATCGCGGCGCGCCTTTTTTGTGAGCTGTTCATAACGCGCGCCACACACAGGACATGTCACAATGTAAAACGTATGACCCGTAAACTCATCCACTCTCGAGCCCAACGTATCTGGATGACCCTCAGCCAGATGACTGTGGACTTCGGAACGTTTACCGCTAAACTCACAATACGGACACTTGAACATCGGATCACGCGACGCTTTCAACTACTTCCGTTACAACAAGCTCTTGCACACCGACGGCTTCCACCACCAACTGGATCAAGTCGCAGACTTCAATCTTGCCTTCGTTGCCCGTTGTTTTCACAGCGTCCGAATACATGATCATGTCCTTCGGACAAGTGACAATGAACAACTGTTTCTTGTCGCTTGGATTCTTCTCGAACGTGGTCAATGCTTCTTTGATTCGATTCTCCGCTGGGCGTTCACCAGGAGCGACTTTGCCCATCCAGATTTGTCCGCCCCCTGCGCCGCAACAGAATGAGTTCTCGCAGTTGCGCGGCATTTCATGGAATTCCACACCCAGCAGTTCAAGCAATTTGCGCGGTGCGGAGAAGCCGCCGTTGTAACGACCGAGATAACACGGGTCATGGAAGGTAACTCTGTAATGCGGCAGTTTGTTCTTGAGGGTTAATTTTCCTTCTTCAAACAAGCTGACCAAAACCGCCGTGTAGTGCTTCACTTCGAAGTTGCCGCCGAATTGTGGATATTCGTTCTTCAACGTATTGAACGAGTGTGGGTCAGTAGTGACGATCCGCTTGAACTGTGCCTTGCCAAAGGCTTGCAGGTTTTGTTCAACCAATTGCTCAAACAGCCCCTCCTCCCCGACACGGCGCACATCATTACCTGCATTGGATTCGTTCTGATACATGATTCCAAAATCTAGCCCAGCGCATTGGAAAACCCGCGCGACCATCTTTGTATTTGGAATCACGCGCTCATCGAATGACGCCGTATCCCCCACAAACCAGAGAATCTCCACTGGCTGATCGGTCGCATTCTTGATGGGAAATTCCATCTCCTTCGCCCAGCGCCCCCGCAGGCGTTTGCCTTTACTCATCCAGTTGCCGTTTGTGGCAAGGGACTGTAATGCGTTCTGCACGCCGCTGTCCAATTCTGCACCGTCAAGGATCATGCCGCGGCGGATGTCCACGATGTCAGCCATTGGTTCATTGCCCACAGGACACACACGGACGCAGGCATAACATGTTGTGCAGGACCAAACTGCCTCAGGCGAGATCACTGTCGCAGTTAACGGAAGCAGGAGTCGGTCGGGATGTGAACCAAAGGTCGCCTCCTTAAGCAGATAACGCTTATTGACCTCCAATGCTGAAGGTGAGAGTGGGCGCCCATAGAAATTCGCAGGACAGACATCCTGACAGCGATTGCATTGCACACAGGCGTAAGAATCCAAAACGCGTTTCCACGAAAGGTCATGCAGAAATTTCGCGCCGGGTTCGTAGTGATTGCTATTGACCAGCTTGAGCGGAATCGCGGGGTCGAGTTGCCCGCGTGGATTTTGTTTGGCAAGACCGAGATTGATGGGGCCAACGGTAAAGTGCGTATGCTTGCTGCGCGTAGTGTAGGGCAGGATGTAAAGTACCCACGCGAGGCTCACCCACCACGCAACCTGAATGCCTGTTTGCGACGCTCCGAAAATGTTGTTGAGAATGCTGGCAATCGGCATGAATGGGTCTGCACCGTCGCTGAGACGGAAGGCCTGACCAAACAGCCGTGCAGTGACGTGAAGAATTACGAACACGCCAACAATGAGTGAGTCCCTGTTTTGCCCGCCCGCTTTGACTTTGGGATCCAGAAAGACATTTTCGCGATAAGTGAGCCGCTTATCCTTGGCAATGAAACGGCGCACGAGAAAAACTGTAATGCTGATTAGCAACGCGCCACTCATCAAGTCAGCGATAAGATTAAAAATGTTGATGACAGTCGAATTCAAGAATGGGAAGGCAAGGTGTTTGCCGCCATATACCAACTCGAGGCCTGGGATAAAGCCTTCGAGAATGTCAATGAGATTTACGAAGGCATACGTAACGAGTCCGAAGAACAATCCGAGATGGATTGTGCTCAACCCGCGACGCGCGCGAAAGATGGTGCGTTGAAATAAAACAGTAATTCCCGCCTTGACCAGACTCGCAGGAATGCTCTTTAACTCAGGCGCGGGTCGTCCCTTGCGGACTGAATCAACTATTGTTCTGATTCCATGGATCGTGAACCCCGCTGAGATCAAAGCGAAAAGGATGAAGGCAATTTTTTCAAATGTTGTGAGCAAGGTGCCCTCCCAGGTTCATGTCATTGCGAGCGTCCTCTGCGAAGCAATCTCCCAGTTAGGGGGAAAATCTCATTGAGGAGTCTTGTCGTTTAATCGGGGATTGCTTCGTCGCTCCGCTCCTCGCAACGACGTCAAAGTAACTCAAGCATTGCCTCCGCGACTTCAAACAAATCTGCAGTTGCGCCGTAATGTGCCACGTTGAAGATCGGCGCCTTTTTATCGGTATTGACCGCGATGATCAACTCGGCGCTCTTCATGCCTTCCAGATGTTCTGGCGCGCCGGAGATACCAAGCATAAGATATAACTTCGGCTTGACCTTAAGTCCCGACTTGCCAACCTGACGCGTGCGCGGCAGCCAGCCGGCGTCCACAACGGGACGTGAAGCGGATACCGTTGCCCCTAGTTTTTCCGCCAGCTCTTCGGCAAGTTCGATATTTTCCTTGCCGCCAATCCCGCGCCCAACGGAAATAAGTTTATCCTGCGCGGTGATGTCCACGTCACCCCCGGCAGGTTTGATGGCTTCGACGAATTTTGTCTTTAATCCATCAAGTGGCACGGGCGAAGCGATTTGCATCGCGGCTGTAGAACCACCTCCCAGATCCGCAGGGAATGAGCCAGCCACGCAAGCGACGATCGCCATATCACCTTCGGGCGCGACCTCTGCGATCATTTTTCCGCCATAGACTTGGCTGTTGACAACGAGCGAATCATTCTCAATGCACAAGTCCCTCACGTACGCGACGCAGGGTTTGCTTGTGCGCGCTGAGAGCCATGCGGCGAGATCCATGCCTGTGGCTGTCCAGCCGAACATGACGAGACGCGGAGATTTTTCTTTGACCAATGCCTCAATGACCTTACCATATGCTTCAGGGTTGAACTGCGCGAGCGCGGCATCATCCACATATAAAGTTGAGTCAGAAGCAAATACTCCCGCGGAAACGCCGCTTCCTAAAACCAGCGCCACAGACTGTCCACCAAAGGATGCGGCGAGATCCTTCGCCTTGCCCACCATTTCAAACGACACATCGGAAAACTTTCCATCCATGTATTCGATGATGACAAAGACATCGTTACTCATTCAATCGTCTCCTGATTTTTATTGAAAATCTTGTCGCCGTGTTAATATGATAGAGAGGGCGGAAAAAACTTCGGATGAGCCTCAAGAATCAACCAGCGTCCATCCACTTTTTTCATCACTTGAACCACATGTCCCTTTAATGGAGGGCCGCCAGCGGGGACAATCTCAAGCCCTCCCTGCCAGACTGCAAGTTCAGGCGTAAGCATTCGGACGTTGCCGCGTTCCTGCTTCACCTCCGCACCCGCCATGGTCTGATGAAACAACCTATCATATGCAGCTTCGATCTCACTCTGACCATGTTGTACATCTCCAAATGCGCCCACGCGCACACTATCATCAGTATAAAAGGACGCGGCGAGATGTGCGTCTCCCTTGTTCCAAGCTTCGCTAAAGGCTTCGATTTTACTAAAGATTGCCCGTTCCTCTGATGACATATCAGCCTCCTGATAAATAAGAGAAGGTGGTGTACAAGTGATGAGGCGCTACACTAAACCTTTGCTCTTCAACAATTCTACAATTTTCGCGGCAACTTCCTTCGCTGAACCACCTATCATCTCCGCGTGACCCGTCACGACGGGCGGAGCCATCTTCTTCATCGTGAGTCCAGCGCCCGCTCCATCCGCAGAAGGATTGATCTTTTCAATCGTCGCGGTCTGCGCGACCTGTCTCACCTTGCTCACAGGTGCATAGCGCGGTGGCTTGGACGCGGCTTGCACACCCACTACCATCGGTAAGCTGACGGTATATTTCCCCGCCATGCCGCCTGCGAATTCCTTTATCACTGTTGCGGAACCGTCCGAGGCTTCGACGGAACTGACTCCGCCGATGTATGGCATATCGAGATACGCGGCGATCATCGGTCCGATTTGACCGTCGAGGTCATTGGACGCTTGCACACCCGCGAAAACCAAATCAGGTGACATGCCCTTAATTGCCTCCGCCAGCCATTTGGCTTGCATGTGCGAATCCGCACCTGGCTCATCCGCCGTGATCTTGACTGCCTTGTCCGCGCCCTTTGCCAGCGCAAGGTGCAGCACGTTATCGAGTTCCCCGATCAAATCCACACCGACGACAATCACTGTCCCACCGGCAGCTTCCTTGAGCAGCACTGCCTGCTCAATGGACTGCTCGTCGAATTCATTGAGCACAAAATCGACCGAGTCAAAGTCCACATTGTTGTCTTTGACAGGCAGGTCATCGGCAATGCTGGGAATGTGTTTGATAGCAACTACAATATTCATTCAGAAAATCTCCTTCGTGCTATGAAAAAGCAAAGACATATCTTCTATCGTGACGTGGCATCCGAACCATGATCCGAAAGTTGTGCGCCAAACCACCGATGTATAGCCGTAATCAGATGCAACTCCTGAGTTGTGAAAGTGATTTGCGCACCAGCCGCCAATGCCTCATATTCAATATTTATCTGTCCGGCACCTGCTGTGAGTTCCTTTATCCCTGGCATCTCATCACCATGAAGTGATGTTGGATCGGAGAAATCGCCAGCGCCAAACATCATGGTTTCATGTTGGAGATGCTGCTGAATGAGTGCAACCTGCTCGGTATCATTTGGGTTTTTGGCAACAACCTGTTGAATGCCGCCACTCTCCGTCATTTCGAAAATATGGGTAGTCTGGCTTAAATCAAACGGCATCACATCGGAACCCATATCATGAATCATCACCGGACGATTCGTTTGAGGTGGGGTGAGCCAGCCTGCCCAAAACAGGACGCCTAAAGTTCCAAGCACAGCAAACAGAATGCTGATACCAGCCGCCATCAAAAGGTTCCGTCCATAATTCGTTACATCAGCGTTTTCGGTCATTTACTTATCTATTATTGTCCTCTCATAGATTTATCCAATAACTCCAGAATATCGTTCACCGTCACATGCTCATTCCCCGTAGACTTGACCGCGTCTTCGAAGCGCGAGACTTCAAACGGACAAGCTACAGCCAGCACGTTCGCGCCTGTGGAGGCAGCTTCCATGGCACGCTTTTCGGAGAGGCGCATTTTTGTGTGCTTCGCAGTGAAGGAGTCCATCCACATGCCGCCGCCGCCACCGCCACAACAGTATCCGTTTTCACGATTGCGCGCCATCTCAACCAGTTCCACACCAGGGATGGCTTCGAGGAGTTGGCGCGGCGCTTCACATTCGCCGTGGTGCCGACCGAGATAGCACGGATCGTGATAGGTCACTTTGAGATTGACTTCATGCTTGAGCAACGGCTTGAGTTGATCCAAATATCGTGCAAGGAAGCTGGTGTAATGAAGCACGGGTCGCCCGAAGCCATATTTAGGATACACGTTCTTGAAGGCATTAAGTTCATGAGGGCCCGTGACAACCATTTCCTTCCATTCGTACTTATTGAATGTTTCAATATTGTGCTCTGCCATCATTTCAAATAAACCTTTTTCACCAGCCAATAGTTGGGAGTCAGCATCATCTTTTTCTTCCTTGCCAAGGATGGCAAAGTCAATTCCAAGCGCGGTAAAGATACGCGCTGCGGCGGACGCCGCGTCAATGCCGCGCGGGTGATAGGAAGGATACGAGCCAACGTACCAAAGCACGTCAACAGGTCTGCCCAGATCCTTGATGATGGGAACGGGCACACCCGCGTTTTGAATCCACGCGTCGCGCTTGCGTTGGGGTTGGCCAAGCGGATTTCCAGATTTGGCTGTGTTCTCAAATGCCTGCTGTAATTCTGGCGGGACAAATTTGCCTTCGAGAATTGCATTCTCGCGCGCGGCCGGCATAATCTTGACCATGTTCACTTCTTTGGGACACACGCGCAGACAGTTGGCGCAGGTGGTGCAGAGCCAGAGTTCGGGTGCCTCGGTCAGGTCAATGCCTGTTTGGGCAAAACGATAAAGTTTGCGCGGACCATAATTGCCGACCACATCCACCGGACAGACAGGGACGCACTTGGCGCACTGATAACAATCCGCAAACGATTCCGCCCCTGGAATGGACGCGACCTTCTCAATCAGCTCGGGCGTGTACTCGAAGATCACCCGCTGTTCGAACATGCGGTTCCAGTGACCAGAAATATCCACGCCGTCTACTACGACATGTTCTTTTTCTATTGCTTTTGCTTTTTCAAACTTGACAGCCATGAATTGTGGTCTCCTGTTTCGTACTCGGTGGTCGAGTAGTCCCGTGCAAAGCGGAGCATATCGAGACCACCAGTTTTCAAGTCAACTCTTATTTTCAATTTACTCGATGGTTTCGATACGGCCTCGAAAAACACTCGGCCTACTCAACCCTGGGCGTATCTTCCTTTATTTTAGGCAACCCAATCAACCTTCTCGCCATGTTCGGCAAGCTGGGCAACAACTCATTAAAGTCGCGGCTCAAACGCCAACTTGTTGAGCCATACATATAAACGCTATACGCACAAGCCAGAAAAGCGCTGTTGGCAAACTGCATTCTCCTCTCATTGCTCATCAACCTCTCCGTCCACAAGCCTGTGCCTTCTCCAAATTTCATGCTCATCGCGGTGACCGCGCCGACTCGGGCATATCCATCTGCAAGATTCGTAGCCAGCAGGTTATGTGAACTTCCTGCAAGCAGAGGCAGAATGCCAGTGCCTGTAGTTGGGTCCCAAAGCCAGCGAGTCCAAAGCCAGTGATCTTTGGGAGAGACGTTGTGTAAAAGTCCAGTGGCGAGTTCCAGAGCCAATCTTGTATCAAGTGCATTTAGTTTTTCAACGAACACAGCAACTCGAACAGGATTCGGTGCTTCGCCAGTCAATAATTCATCAAATAGTTGGAGATCGCCTTGAGCGAAGTAATTCGTTATGGTTCTAGCATTCGCTCGGGTGTGTGTGACGGCGGAAGCAACATCAGCAAAAGATGCGGCTAGTCGTGCGGGATCAGTTTCAAGTCCAAAAAACAGGCGGGCTTGTCGTTCCGCAAGCTCATCCGCAAGCGCAATCACATCCTCCGGGGCGACTTGTGAGAGCGCCTCATGCAGAGTCGCTTGCAATTCGGGGTCGTCAGGTCCCGTTTTCTGTTTGATGATGTGACTCTGTCGCTGAGGCTGGGTCATGCCAATACTTTAACCTTGCGAATGGATGCAACTGCGCGTGCCGCGGCTAATCCCGCTCTCGAAATCGAGTCGTCCAGATCGGCCGGGCCAGCGGCGGCACCCGCGACAAAGATGCCTGGGCGCGATGTCGTGGCGGGATCAAGCCCTCCCGTGCCGCCAGCTTCGATAAAGCCGTATTTGTTTTGCCGAATACCCATAAGTTGTGCAATTGCGCGCGTGCCTGCGCTTGGCTCCATACCAACTGAAAGCACAATCAAATCCATCGTCACTTCCATTGGGCGCGACATTGTTGTATCTTCACCACGAACCAGAAGCTGGTTGCCCTTCGGCAATACTTCACTGATAACACCCTTCACATAATTCACTTTGTATTTTTCCTGCGCAGGCCAGTAGATTTCATTTTCCCAATAGCCATACATCCGCATGTCAATGTAGAAAATGAAAACTTTTGAGTCGGGCAATTGCTGACGCACTTCAATGGCCTGTTTACTCGCAATGCCGCAACAAACTTTTGAGCAGTATTCGTTGCCGATCTGTCTGTCGCGCGAACCCACGCATTGGACAAACGCGATCTTCTTCGGTGCTTCACCATTCGATGGGCGCACAACGTTGCAATCCCTGAGCATTTTCTCAAGATCAGTCAGCGTGATGACATCGGGGAATGAATAATAGTTGTAGTATTGTGTCGCGCGGCCTGGATCGAAATGCTGGAAGCCTGTGGCGACAATAACTGCGCCAACGTTGAGGGATTCAACTACGCCGCCCGCTTCAATCTGGACTTCGAAGTTGCCCTCGTCTCCAGACAGACTCTTTACCTCCGCTTGATACCTAACTTCTACGTTGGGGTTATTCGTGACCGAGGCAGAGAGTTCGGCCATCGCTTCAGACGCGTCGCGCCAATGATGCGTGAGCTTGGCATAATTCTCGCGATCGGGCGTTCCACCGAGTCGTTCACGCTTTTCGATGAGAATGGCTTCTCCGCCGAGCTCCGCTACACAGCGCGAGGCTTCGAGCCCCGCGGGCCCCCCACCGATGATGAGCACTTTTCCAGATGTCATGTTTCCTCCAGAAGGTTTAGGTGGTCGAGTAGCCCTGAGCGTTCGTTGCGAAGGGCGTATCGAGACCATCCTTTTCACGTTTACTCGTTATTGCTGGTCTCGATACGGCGGACGAACGCCGCCTACTCGACC
>DASWKT010000356.1:0-2973 GCA_036396515.1 Anaerolineales bacterium
TTACCCTGCAAAAGAGAGCAAAAAAATAAAAAACAATGCGAATAGCGTATTGAGCAGAACTCCAAGAATTGCCATCCAAAGTTTGGGCTCTTTACGGATTATGCTTAAGATACCAAGCACAGTCCCAATGACTCCCGGTAACACTAATAGCAACGCGCTGATCCCCCTTTCCAGTGTCAAAGACAAACCAGAAAGCGAAGCTTCAAATACAGTCAGAAGAACAAGCAATAAGACTGACAGTGCAAATAAAGCGATGGATTTCGCGCCAAGACTCAACTTCATCTAAATTCTCCTGAAAACAATCTCCAATCTCTAATCTCCCCTCAGTTCCTTCCACAACTCTGCGCGCCTTTTTTGTCCTTCAGCGTCAATCGGCATACCCGGTTCAAGTTTTGCAAGCAGCTCCTGTCGCGGATAGGTAGATGGATCGTTTCGCATTTCTTCGTGAAGCAGTGCCATCGCGGAACGATTACCCGTTGCATAACGCGTGTAGCCTGCTTCCTGTGCAGCAATTTCGGGGCGCAAAACATAGTTGAGAAACGCGTGAGCGAGTTCGGGGTTGGGCACGTCCGCAGCAATGGCCCAATCATCCTCCCAGATTTGCGAACCTTCAGATGGAATCACATATCGTATTGGTACGTCTTGCGCGCTCAACGCGGCCGCGTCACCGTTCCAGCCGAGTGAAAGACACGCCTTTCCCGATGCGATCAACGGCTTATAGTTTGTCTCGAAGGCGAGAAGATGAGGCTTGAGTTGAAGCAAATCCTGGCGCGCCTCTGCCAAAAGGTCGGGGGATGAAGCGTTGTACGAGTGACCACGCATCTTCAAGGCCGCGCCGATCACTTCACCAGGTGAGTCCAGTACTGTCGCGCATCCACTCAGCTTCTCTGCGAGTCTCCAAAAATCTGCCCACGATTCCAGTGTTTCATAGATCATATCAGTTCGATACATAAGACCCGTCGTGCCCCAATCCTTGATGATGCTTACTCGTGATTCGGGATCATGTGCCCGTCCCTGATAAAAACGTGATTCGAGATGTTCAAGATTAGGCAGCTTCGAATGATCGAGAGTCAGAAGACGACCCTGTGCATTCAGCTCGCGTACTGCGTAATCTGGAGGAACTAGCACGTTCACTCCCGGATCCTTAGCCTGCATCCGTTCAATTAGCTCCACCGCGCTCGGGACAATTTCCAACCTAACTTGCGCCCCAAACTCTTTCTCAAATCCTTCGATCGTCAGCGGGTCCACGTAGTCAGGCCAGGTGAGAAGAGTCAAAGTGCTGTTCATGATTATTTCAATCTATTCGGCGCGTCTCACGCGTTCCGCGATCAGGACCAGTGTCAGGGTACCGATCATCATCAGAACCGCGAGTGCGATCATGATTGGCAGGCGGTTCGCAAAACGCAACTGGCCATAGAGATACACGGGAAAGGTTGGCTGGGTGCCAGCCAGAAATAGTGCCAGCGCGAATTCATCGAAAGAAACAGTAAATGCTGTGAGCCAGGCAGAGACCATTGCGGGCGCGATCATAGGGATGACGATGCGGCGCAGCGTCGTCGGGTAGCTGGCGCCCAGGTCCATGGCAGCCTCTTCAAGGTTCGCGTCAAAGCCTGCCAGACGCGACCCAACGATCAGCAATACATAAGGCAGGGCAACAACCGTATGCGCGACGCCAACGGTCAATAGCGAACGGTCAATGTTCAATACGGAAAATAACAAAAGCAAAGCGACTGCCAAAACGATATATGGGACAATCAGCGGCAGGACAGCCATCGCGACAAGCAATCCTTTACTGCGGAACTGATAACGCATCATCAACAAGCCGACCATCGTCCCCATTAAAGTGGCTGTGAGACTACTCCCCAGCGCGACGACCAGACTGTTGCGCGCGGAACGCAGAAGGGCATCTGAGGCGAATAGTTTTTCGTACCAATCTAAGGTGAGGCCCTGAAGCGGGAAGGAAAGAAAGGTATTTGCATTGATGGAAAATAAAAAGAGAATTGCGATAGGTAAATAGAGCAGGCCGATCAGGCCGAAGTAATAAGCCTTGAGAGGGAATGAGTTTCTGAAAGTGGTCATTCGAGCAATTCCCTCAAATTAATCAGGCGGGCGGCGATTGCAACCAGTATCAGCGTGCCTGCCAGCATAATCATGGACATGGCTGAGCCGAAGGGCCAGTTGGCGGCCTTTGTGAAGAAGTCTTGGATGATATTGCCATACATCGAGCCGCGGCTTCCGCCGACGAGTAGTGGTGTCACATACTCACCCACTGTAGGGATGAAGACCATAAAGAAGGCCGCGAACACACCCGGCAAACTGAGAGGCATTGTAATTCGTATAAATTGATGAATGGGACGCGCGCCCAAGTCCGCGGCGGCTTCAAAGAGGGCGATATCAATCCGTTGGAGCGCGGCAAGGATCGGAAGCGTGGCAAACGGAATCCAGACATAGATCAAAGTGATGACGACTGCATTGCGGTTGTAGAGGAGAGCCGTCAAGGGTTCTTGAATAATGTTGATATACAGGAGAAATGAATTGATCACCCCCTCTGTCCCGAGCATCATCTTCCAGGCCATCACGCGCAACAAATAACTCGTCCAAAACGGTACGAGTAGCAGGACAAGATAAAACCCTACGCGCTGCCTTCCGTGGAAGGCAAGGAAATATGCGATCGGATAAGACAATACAACCGAAATAACCGAAATCAATAAAGCCATCTGCGCCGAGGTCCATAATAGGCGCCAATAGCTACCCGTAGATACTAATTTTTCATATTGATTGAGAGAGGGTTGCCACAGTTGAAAAAATTCCCCGCGCATATCCGGACGAAAACTGAACGCGAACATCAAGAGCAACGGAATCAAAAAGAAGGCCCCAAGCCAAAGCAATGGCGGCAGATAAAGCATCCAAAATGTGGCGCGCCGATCCAGGCCCCGGCCCCCACCCGACCTTCGGTCACCCTCCCCCATCCCG
>DASWKT010000357.1:0-5220 GCA_036396515.1 Anaerolineales bacterium
CCTCTTTGTGCCGTCTCTCGCGATAGAGTCTCATCGCCGCGTCGTAACGAGCAGGCGGGATCAGCAGGGTGAAACGATTGAAACCGAGAATCCCCTCGACGGCATCCTGCCATTCTTTGTTCGGGATGCTCAATTCGTCGCACAGGAAAACAACTTCTTCGCTGGAAAGCCCCAGTTCGGCGCGCAGGATGCGGCGCAGACGAACAGTGTTTGGCGCTTCACTTTCGTAACTGATCTCGCGGTCGCCTGTGCGGAGCTTGCGGATTTCCTCTTCGAGTTTTGTTGCTTCTTCGCGTAAGCCGGATGCTTTTTCGGTGAGGAGGATTTGCTCGCGAGTGTATTCCTGAGATAAGGAAATGATGGCAGATTGGTAGTTTCGAATTGTGTCGCGTCCACTATGTTTCGCTTCGGGATGATATGTTCCGTCGTCTCCCTGCGCGTGTGTACTGGTTTCCTTGTGTACTGGTTTACTCTTCCTCTTGGATATGAAGGCTTCAAGTTCTGGAGGAACTGTTTGGCGATCAGCGATAAGCAATGCGCGTAAATTTTTCGCGTCGGTGCGTTCCTGAGTGAGGCTGGTTTCTATTTCCACTTGGCGTTGGTTGAAGGCGGAGATCTCAGCCTCAAGGGCGGCGAGTTTCTGGCGCAGTTCACGTTCCTTGATGGCAGATTGGTCAGACTGCAGGGCAAGTTTCGCCTCAATGAGTGCAGTTTCAGCGAATTTCAGATGGCTCGCCAGTTGTTCGCGCTCCATCTCGGAGCGATGGAGGGCCAGGTGGGTTTCCTCGAGTTTGAGGCGGGCGTTTTTCAATTCTGTGCTGTAGAGTTCTCCGTGTGCGCGGCGGGTAATGTAGCCGTTGGTGATTCTGCGCCGGCGGTTGGCGGCGCGCTCCTTGTCGAATTCATCGATCCTGTTAAGAGCTTCGATCCGTTCGCGCACGTCAGCCGCAAGCTCCTCGAAGTGACGGAGAGTGTCGAGCTGTTCCTGCAGATTTTTTACGTCGAGCAGGTTTTCATCCAGCAAGTAATTGTGGACAAAAGATCGGATGTCTGTGAGAGGGCTGAAAGCGAGCCCTTTGACGATTTTGGCAGGGAAGGAATCTTTGAGCTGGCCGAGCCGGTTGAGGAGGTGAACGCGGTAGTCTTCCAGACGCGAAAAGGTCTGGGCGCGCGAAGCAGGCGGCAGGGCAAAATGATCGAGATGTCGTTTGAAGGCGCGCGTGTCAAAGAGGCGCCCGTTTGACTCCGCCTGGAAGAACCAGCGGTCATCCAATCCCGCGTTGTGAACGATGAAGTACATCAAATCGGGCGCGCGTCCATCTTCGTAGGAGTCAATCACCGCGCCATGTGAAAACAGCGTGCCATCAGGGTTTTTGAATTCGAGGGCCACCACGCCCGTCGCATCGCCGCGCAGGTAACGCTGACCCTCGGTGCCCAACTCGCCGCGCACATAGCTGGCGAGGGTGCGCTTGCCGCCCGCTATCGCCGCCTGGTTGAAACGTACATCCCGCTGCCCGCCAACCAGGGCAAATTGCACCGCGTCGAGTATGGTGGATTTGCCCGCGCCGTTGATGCCAATAAAGTAGGTACTACCCTGGCAATCGATGGTTGTGTTCTCGAACAGGTGCCAGTTGATCAGGCGAATCTTGGTGAGGTTTTTCATCACTATACACTTTCTTCAACTTCTTCTTCACTTCCAGTGCGATATTTCCGAATCCAGGCGTCGAACTCGTCCACGGTTTGGATGGGAAGGATCATACGGACCGAGCCGCGCAGACGCAGGCGTGCTTCAGCGTCGCGCACGTCTATCGAACGGCCATCGAGAGTCTCGATGAGTCCGATCGCGCGAAGGTGGCGCAGGAGGGTTTCGTATTGTCCCACGCCAAGGTCGCGTTCCTTGCCGGTAATGGTACGGTATTCTTCGCGCACTTCTCCAATGGTGACAACAGGGTCTTGCGCGAGGCTGAGGCGCTCCGTGTGTTCTTCGTAGAGTTTGCGAAGGACGAGAATCATCAACGTTTCGTCCAGCTTGTAGCGAGCGCGACAATAACTGTATTCAGAGAATGCCTGGAAAATACGATGATATTCATCGTGGAGAAGTTTGAAACCAGTTAGTTCGAGCGCGGTCTCGCACGCGGCGCGATGCCGGTGGATAAAGTAGTAATCGTCCTTGTCGTCTTCTTTGTCCTGATAGAGGAAAACTTGTCCGAGCAGTCGATTGATGACGCGCGGAAGGTCACGTTGGGATTTTTCAGGTAGGGAAAGGATGGTGTCAAGTTGCATAAGCTATAACTTTATCAATTCGAATGGGACGATCCGATATGAGCCCATGTCAACAGGTTCTCCATCGGCGATTTCGAGACCATACGAAACTTCAGGGTGATGAGCGTAGGCAACGATGGTGGTCAGCCAGTGCAGATCAGTGGAAATCTCAGACGGTAGTTCGGCAATGTGAAGTTTTTTATGCCCGTTGAAGAAGCCCATGACTTTACGATTGACTTTGTCCGGCGTGAGGGCCTGGATCACGTCTTTCATGGTCAGCTGGCGTAGCGATGCCAGATCTTCCGGATGAAGGATAGGAATGACCACAGTATCGGATATGAAAGGCGCGCGGCGCTGAGGTGGAGTGTAATAGCTGTGAAGATCGGGTAAGTCTACAGGATGCTGGCGTAGCGCCGGCGCCTCAGAGGGAAGATATTCCATGCCTTCCTCTTTCAGCGCAGCCAGTTTGCGCGTCAGTGATACCAACCGGTCTTTGAAACTACCGTCGGCGTTGCCCAACTGGTATCGGATCTGCCGTAACGATGTCCGCAGATATTGCGCATGACGCTTGTCAATGTCTTCAATCAGCGGATCAAGCCCATCGAGCTGGTGGATGATGAAGTGGATGTAGCCCGCCAGCGTCTGCTCCGCTTGCGATGGATCGATACGGCTTTGCACGGAGAGTTCTTCGGCGGCTTGCGTCAGCCAGTCGGAATCGAGCTGCCAGGTCTGCAAAAGGTTCGTGATGTCGCGGCGATAACGCGAAACATGGTCAGAGGTTTTGAGTGCATGGTACGAGGCGCCCAGGGTTTGTGAGTAATCATCAAATTGCAGCCGCAAAATATCGGCGATGGTCTTCTCACGAGTGGCGCGCTCGATGTAACGGCGAATATTCTGATTCAGCTCGCTCAGTCCACGTACCATTTGGCGAACATTCTCATAGGCCTGTGTCACGGCCAGCGCGGGCGAGAAATCTTTATTAGTGTCGGCAGCAGTGATCAACTGGTGCGCAGCATACAATTGGCCTGGGAAATCGTGGGGCTTCTGCTCCTCAATTTTGCGGAATGCTTCCAGTAAGGTAAACGCGTAATCGGGCAGGCCGATGGTTTCGCTGTAATCGGCGTGCTGCTCGCGCTCAATCCAGCCTGTCTCTTCGAGGCGACGTATGAGGAAGGATGCGTAATCCTGTTCGGCCCGTGGACTGCTTATCGAAGCCGGGTCAAACTCAGCCGCAGCCTGATTCGCCATCTCGACTTTGATGTCATCCTCAGCATTCGTACCTGCCTCCCGCAGGTAATCCATGATCTCTGCTACTACACTTTCCCGCGCCAGTCCAAAGCGGTTGAATTCCGCGAGCGCATAGATACGCAGCAACACAGCCATGTAGTGCCGCTGAAGGGAAACGTTGCCATGTGTGATGAAAAGGTTGAAGAGGTTGAGAGGAAGAATGTCAAAGGGATTTGCCATCTTGCGGTTCCCAAACGAGAATATCCTGCAACTCGCAGTTGAGGGTAGCGCACAGGCGGGCAAGGGCGTCGAGGTCTACATGGCGGGCTACACCTGAATCGAGGCGATAAACGAAATCTTTCGGCACGCCTGCTTTCTCGGCTAGTTTACGGGGAGACATGCGCTCGCCGGTTTTGGCTTGGTATTTTCCAAGCAGGATCGTAATACGACCAGATGTCGAAATTTTAGAACGCATGTTCTAATTCTACTGATAAATAATCTTTTTGTCAAGAATTTTGGCGAAGAAATCGGACAGGTGTAAAATATTTCAAGATGAGTATACACCATGAACCTTCAATGGACCGAAGAAATCATCCGCAGGCGAGCCAGCGATTAGAGTTACGAAAAGAGACACAGCTATTTTCGGTCCGGAGCCATTTACAGAAGCTTACCTCTCCTGCTGCAAATGTTCCGCTAGCCACATCTTGATAATGGACTGGCGCGTTACGCCCAGGCGCCGCGCTTCCCGGTCAAGAGCCGCTACCATCCAGGCAGGAAAATCCACATTGATACGCTTCGTTTCCTCTCCAGGGCGGCGGGCCTGAGCAACATCAAGCTCGTCAATTATGTTTTCACCGTTATCAAATTTTTTGTCAAATTCAGAAGCTTTCATAGAGTTCTATCTCCTCGTCGCGGGAGCGCCGTACCGAGATGATACGAATATTTTCGCCGCGATATGTAATTACAGCTGACCAATGTTTGCCACTGATCTTTCCAATTCCCAGATAGCGTGGCTCATCCAACGTTTTGGCAGGGATTTCAAGACGGTCTAGATCGGTCCAGAGAGCTTGTGCCTCCTCGAAATCAATGCCGTTTTTCTCATCATTGCTCTGGCTCTTCTTCGGGTCATATTCAAAAGGCATAGTATAATAATTATACCATTTCTACTCAAGTTCATGCTTATGAATTTAGGAAAGAAACCACCATTCTGCAAATACTGGCAAACACAAACAGACAGAACCTATCTTCCGCCTGTCTCTAGTTAATTTGGACTTATTTTGGAATGAAAGGCGAAACTTATACCCCGCCGCAGCGATAGTTATAACACTTTAAGTGGCTTCTCTCAGGGCACCAAACATCTTTTGGGAACTGCTTTAACTGAACATCGCATGAGGCAGGATCATGGGATCAAATTTCCATATTGACCCGCCTACGTTATCCCCATTCAGACTTATGCCAAATGTGGTTCCTCCAAAAAGTACTCCGAGACACAAATCACAAGACACGTTCAGTTTCACCGTTCGCCTGGTCATCGGAAAGACAAAACAGTGACCCTTTGGAATCAAATTCCAAAATGGGTGAGGGGCGTTGATTATAGCCCCTCACCCATTTCTTTTTCGGAGTATATCCAATGACGCTTAATCCTTCTGCCATCAGAAGCCAATTCCCCTCCCTCGACCGACCAGCCATCTTTGATCTTTTTTGATAACCTTGGGGGAACCCAGATCGCCA
>DASWKT010000358.1:0-13164 GCA_036396515.1 Anaerolineales bacterium
TCGGCAACAGCAGGTGCTTCCCAAAGCAACACACGCGGATCAAGTGGCTTCGGGATGATATATTCGCGCCCAAACTTGATACTTTCACCACCGTACGCGCGGATGACTGAATCAGGCACATCTTCCTTGGCAAGAGCAGCAAGCGCCTTTGAAGCCGCGAACTTCATCTCTTCATTGATCGCTTTTGCGCGCACATCCAGCGCGCCGCGGAAAATGAATGGGAAGCCCAATACATTATTGATTTGGTTCATGTAGTCCGAGCGTCCTGTCGCGATGATCACATCCTTGCGAGCCTCTTTTGCCAAGTCAGGATTAATTTCAGGATCAGGATTAGCCATGGCAAAGACAATTGGATCTTTTGCCATGGACTTGACCATCTCAGGCGTCATCACATTGGCAACCGAGAGGCCGTAGAAGACATCGGCGCCGCGCAATGCATCCGAGAGAGTGCGGGCATCGGTATCCACAAGGAAGCGCTCCTTGTATTTATTCATGCCTTCCTTGCGCCCCTTGTATACCACACCTCTGCTATCGCACAGCATGATGTTCTCGCGCTTTACACCCCAACGGACGGCAAGTTCCGCACACGAAATCGCCGAGGCACCTGCACCCGAGATAACGATCCGTACTTCGCTATGCTTCTTACCCGCGATCTCGAGAGCGTTAGCCAGCCCCGCCGATGAGATGATGGCTGTGCCATGCTGGTCATCGTGGAAGACCGGAATATCGAGCATGCCCTTCAAAGTCTCTTCTATGTAGAAACATTCCGGAGCTTTAATATCTTCAAGGTTGATGCCACCAAATGTCGGCGAGATGGCTGCCACTACTTTGATAATTTCATCCGGGTCATGTGAGTTCACTTCGATGTCGAACACATCCACGTCAGCAAATTTTTTGAAGAGCACACCCTTCCCTTCCATAACGGGCTTGCCCGCAAGCGCACCGCGGTCACCGAGACCTAAAATCGCTGTACCATTTGAGATAACAGCTACCAGGTTGCCTTTCGAAGTGTACTCGTAGGCCATTTCGGGATCTTTCTCGATCTCCAACACTGGCACGGCCACACCAGGTGTGTACGCCAGGCTCAGATCACGCTGTGTATCCATTGGTTTGGTTGGCACAATCGCGATCTTGCCGGGCATCCCTTTTAAGCGATGGTATTCGAGTGCGTCTTCACGTGTAATTTTAGCCATAGGACCTCCTGGAGATGTAAATACCTGTCGGATTATTGCATGACTCTCCTATTTTACCTAGTTCCATTTGTCACGATTTTCCTGAAAGCTATTAACCCCCCGGCATCGAAAAGTTATGTTAACAAATGTTAAAATTCATGTATAATTACAGAGTACTGCATTTATATCTGAACTCAGTTTTCTTTTTTGCCCGTAACAGGCACCAACGGTTTAGAAATTTAGGCAAGAATTCGGAAAAGATCATCTCTGCCGCATGTTGCGGCCTGGCTGTAAACAGACTCTGGATATTCGAGCACGAACCTCCCCCGGTTTCGGGAGTTATTTTATGAAGTCGATCTAGGATCACTTTGAATAGCAACCTGACTTCGCCCCCATAACCTTAGTGCCGGACGTGACCTGAGATTTGGTCACGCGGTTCGACCTTATCCCCTGCACGCTTCTCGCGGGCATGGGGTCTGATCAATCTACCCAGACATTTCCACAGCCGAGGCCGCTTCGGATGGCCCTTCGGCTGCGTGTGTTTTAATGAAGAAAATTACGGCTATACAAGCACAAAAGAACCGTCCTGCTCGAGTGAATATCTATCTCGACGGGGAGTTCGCCTTCGGGCTGGCACGTATTGCCGCTGCGTGGCTGGCCGTTGGCCAGGAATTAAATGAGGAGAAAATTGAACAGCTGCTGCTTGAGGATGCGCGTGAACGGGCGTTCCAGCAGGCAATGCTCTTTTTGAGCTACCGCGCCCGCTCCGAATCCGAAATTCGAAAAAACCTCCGCAAGCATGAAATCCCTGAACCAGTCGTTGAACATACGCTTGAGCGGTTGAGGCAGGGCGGGCTTGCTAATGACAATCAATTTGCACGCGCGTGGGTGGAGAACCGAAGTACTTTTCGCCCGCGCAGCCGAAGGATGATGTCGATGGAACTTCGTCAAAAGGGACTCGACGATGAGGCCGTACGATCCGCAATGGAAAGCGTGGATGACGGTGCCCTCGCCTATGAAGCCGCCCAAAAAAGGGCGACCCGATTCAAAGGTCTGGAATGGAGCGAGTTCCGTAAAAAATTGAGCGATTTCCTCGCACGCCGCGGTTTTTCCTACTCCGTCATTGCGCCTGTTGTCACCCGCATTTGGAACGAGGCGCACGCGGATGAACATCACTATCAAGAAGAGGATCTAACATGAGCCCAATCAATGTAATTATAGATATACTTGTCCTGGTTGTGGGCCTTGCTGCCGGTTACTTTTTCCACCGTTATCAGGCTGACACTTTACGGAAAAATCAACAGGATAAAGCCGATAACATCTTAAAAGGCGCAAGCGAGCAGGCCCGCCTGATCGAAAGCCAGGCACGTGAGAATGCGGTCAAGATCGTCCAAGCTGCCGAAACAGAAATCAAAGAGCGCCGCATCGAACTCAACAAGGAGACTGACCGCCTCGACAAACGCCGCTCGGAACTCGACAGCCGTGTGGAGAGACTCGAACAACGCGAGCAGACCATGAATAAACGCCAGTCGCAGATCGATCGACGCGGCAACGAAATCGATAAATTATATGAAGACCAAGTAAAGAAACTCGAACATATCGCGCAAATGACCCAGGAGGATGCAAGGAAGGATTTATTTGCTGCAGTCGAAAAAGAGGCTCGCGGCGATATGGCTCGCATCATCCGCCAGATCGAGGCAGAAGCGCGTGAAGAGGGTGAAAAGCGTGCCCGTAAACTGATCGCAGATGCCATCCAGCGCGTTGCCTCTGAACATGTGGCTGAAGTGACGCGGGCCGTCGTCACCCTCCCAAATGAAGAGATGAAAGGCCGAATCGTCGGCCGCAACGGGCGCAACATCAAAGCCTTCGAGCAGGCCGCGGGCGTGGATGTGATCGTTGACGACACCCCCGACTTCGTAACTGTTTCGTGCTTTGATTCGGTCCGCCGTGAGATTGGCCGCCGCGCACTTGGCCGCCTTATCCTGGATGGCCGCATTCATCCCACGAATATCGAGAAGATCGTTGAAGAGGAAACGCGGGCAGTTGACAAGGTGATCAATGAAGCCGGCGAACAAGCCTCGTACGATGCCAACATCACCGGTTTGCATCCCGAAGTGTTACGCATGATGGGCCGGCTCAAATTCAGGACCTCGTACGGGCAAAACCAGCTTGCCCATGCGGTGGAAGTTTCGAAATTGGCTGGCATCCTGGCGGCTGAAATCGGTGCAAATGTGGAACAGTCAAAGCAGGGCGGCTTTCTACATGACATCGGCAAAGCGATGGATCATAACCAGGATGGGACACATGCCAAGTTAGGCGCGGAATTCTGCCGGCGCTATGGCGTCAATTCAGTTGTAGTGAACGCCATTGAATCGCATCACCATGAAGTGGACCAGCTTACGGTCGAAGCGGTCATCGCCGAAGCCGCAGATGCCATCTCGGGCGCGCGTCCGGGTGCGCGACGTGAGGACCTCGAAGCCTATATCAAACGCATTCGCACACTCGAAGAAATGTCCATGTCATTCGAGGGCGTGCAACAGGCCTTTGCCATCCAGGCCGGGCGCGAGGTGCGTATCATCGTCAAACCTGATGCAATCGATGATCTGGCCTCGGCACGACTGGCACGTGACGTCGCAAAGAAGATCGAAGAAACAATGCAATACCCGGGCCAAATTCGCGTGACAGTGATACGCGAGACCCGGGCGACAGAGATCGCAAAATAAACCCAGCAGGGACGGCCGAAATAGCCGTCCCTTTTCATTTAGGACATTGTCGTATGAACTCCGCCAAACTTTTGTCGGAGTATTGATGACACTCCTCCGATGATCCCGATGTGTTCATCTACGCCGCGCGCCGTGCTGATGGCGCTTTAACCGTTATCGTCATTAACCTGTCACTCAAAGCGAAAACAAAAGTCATCCCTATCGAGAAGCAGGCCCAGGTCCAGGCGGAATCGTGGCTGTCCGATCCAGATCATAAAGCGGAAAATATCGGAATAGTGGAAATATCCAACAACATTACCATCCCATCGCAATCAATAACGCTTTACATCCTTCCATAACGGGTTCGGGTGAAGAAAATGCAGGAAGATGCAAATGTCCGTAGAGGCTCGCCTGCAGATTTTTTAAGGGAAGCGTTGATTGACTCCGGCTTAGAGTTGTGAAATAATGTAAACGGTTACAGTAACCGTTTACATTATTTACCTATGACTCGACGTTCTTCTTCCGTTTCCGTCACAATCCGTGATGTGGCAAAAAAAGCAGGTGTTTCCGTGGCCACGGTAAGCCGCTACATCAACCGTAATACCCCGGTTTCGCCTAAGGTCGCCAGGCGGCTGGACAAGGTAATGGCTAAATTGAAATACGTTCCCCACGCCGCCGCTCGACACCTGGCAAGCCGCAAAACGCGTGTGATCGGTCTCCTGCTGACGAATATCGATAACGACTTCTTCGCGCCGTTGTTGAATGGGGCCGAGCAGATTGTACGCAAGGAGGGTTACAACCTGCTGGTCGCAACGTATCATTCTGACAACCGTGACTCGCTTCCTCCCCCGATTGGACCTCATAACACAGACGGATTGCTTGTCTTTGCAGACAGCCTGACAGATGACGATATCAAAAACCTGCATACGAGTGGATTCCCTATGGTGCTTATTCATAGGACTCCTCCCGACTCCCTTCCCATTTCAAGTGTTACAGTGGAAAATAAATCTGCCACTTATAAACTGATTGAGCATTTGATTGTCCATCACAACAAGAAACGGATTCTCCTGATGCGCGGACCTGGTCATCAGGAGGATTCATATTGGCGCGAGACGGGTTATAAAGCTGCGCTGGAAGCAAATGGGATCCCTGTTGATGAGGAATTGATTCTCGATGGCGAATTCGAACGTGATATTGCATTTGAAGCTTTGAGTCATTTTCTGAGCGATGGAAGGCGAATCGAGTTCGATGCTGTCTTTGCCGGGGATGATGATGCCGCAATCGGTGTGATCAACGCACTGAGCGACAATGGCTACCGTGTCCCTGAAGATATTGCCGTAGTAGGGTTTGATGATCTACGCCTTTCAGCATTTTTAAGCCCGCCACTCACAACCGTCCGCGCGCCAACTGAGACAGTTGGACAGATCGCCGCGGAAAAGCTGTTTGGTTTGTTGAAAAATGAAGTCTCAGATGGGATTACCTTACTACCCACCGAGATCATCATCCGCCGCTCATGTGGTTGTGATTCATGAGCGCTGTATTTGCAAAGGAGGTCAGACTCTACAATAATCATGTTCTTAGCCCTGTCAAATATCTCTAATCCAATCCCAAGTAGAGGAGAAAACTCACCATGAAAAAACTTATGTACGTTCTGTCGGTGTTGATCATCGCTTCGATGATCCTTACGGCTTGTGGAACCCCCCCAGCCACAGTTGCTCCAACAGCTGCTCCACAGGTTATAGAAAAAACCGTGGTACAAACCCAAATTGTTGAGGTGACACCCATGCCGGGTCCTAACCCAGAAGCGATAATTGAGGGCGTTGAATCAAATGCAGAAATCACCTTCTGGACCTTCTGGCTCTCCCCAACCTTTGACGATTACATCCAGAGCACCATCGCGCGTTTCAACGAGGCTTATCCTGGCGTCAAAGTGAACTGGGAAGATCATCAGGCCACTTTCCAGGACGATCTACGCAACGCATTCGCCGCTGGCAACGCGCCTGATGTTATCAACCTATCGGTGGGCGAGGGCTGGGTTAGCGAATATGCAACGGAGGGACTATTGCTCGACCTTGATGATAATGTCCCACAGGAGGTGAAGGATATTTACTTCCCCGGCCTCTGGCAAGAGCAATTGGTAGATGGTAAAAACTATCAATTCCCCTGGTATAACTTTGTCGCCGTCGAGTTGATTAATACCCAGATTTACCAAGGCGTTCCTCAGGTGGACGCAGAGGGAACCATCACTGGCTACACGGGTGGTGCCGGGTTGAAGATTGAGGATTTCCCGAAGACAATCGATGGATTGCCAGCACTGTGCAAGACCATCAAGGAAAAGACAGGGAAACTATGTGATATCCGCCTCACTGTAAATGACGTGCTCGCACAGATGACCTACGAAGGCGATGTCAAGGTGATCAGCGATGATGGAACAGAATTTACTTTTGATTCACCTGAAGCTGTTGCCTGGTTGCAGATGTATGTAGATATGGTGAAAGATGGCACCGTGGACAAAACAATCATCGTGGCCGAGCAAGATCGTGACGCGCTTAATCTATTCATCTCCGGCCAGGCCCCCTTCTATCAGACCGGTCCCAATCTCATTCGTCTCGTGCGTGAGCAGAATCCCGGGCTGTACGGTTATCTGGCTGTCGTGCCTGCTCCTGTAGGCAAGTCGGGTGTCGCAGGCAAGGGAGGTATGGGCATCTCGGTGAACGAGAGCACCCAGTATCCCAACGCGTCCATAGCATTGGCACAATTCTTCACCAGCCCGAAGAGCATGACTGAATTCGCCAAACTTGTGCCTGTCTATCCTTCTTCGCCATCTGCCTATGATGATCCGTTCTTCTCGGCCGAGCCGGTTGCTATCGAAGATAGCGCCAAACCCGCTGCGAAGGAATTCATCTCTAAGCTGGCTGATATCGTTCCGACAATTCCAAATAAAGCTGATGTCAACCAGATTGTCCTGGATGCTGTTCAACAGGCCCTATTCAACGGAGTTGACCCGCAGCAAGCACTCTCCGATGCAGTCGCTGAGGCGAATGCTTTGCTTCCTTAAGAAGGATACACAATATATACATCCAGCCCTTTCCTTAGAAAAGAGAGGGCTGGATGAAGCAACAGCCCATCATGATAAAAAAATTTTCCTTAACCCGCCTGCATGTTGGCCTGCGCGCCATCCTCAAGCAACAGCCCACTCTGACAAAAAAATTTTCATTCACGCCATATCTTTTTCTCGCGCCTGCATTGCTTGTGATCGCGGTCTTCATATTTTATCCAATTGTGGCTGTTGTGTATTATAGCTTTACAGATTACAACATCGTCACACCACCCGTGTGGGTTGGTCTAAGGAATTATCAACAATTATTACAAGATGATGTCTTTTGGCAAGCTTTGAAAAACTCCTTTATTTACCTGCTTGTAACCCCCATATTAATCTTTCTTTGCATTATTCTCGCAATTATCGTCAACCGCAAACTACCCGGCATCAACGCATTTCGCGCGTTGTACTATATCCCTGTTATAAGCGGAAGTGTTGCAGTAGGAATTTCATGGCGCTTAATGCTAGATACTAACGGACTGCTCAACAGTCTTCTTCTCTCATTAGATCTCATCAAAGAGCCTATCCAATGGCTGGCAGAGCCAAGATTTTCTCTACCAATCGCCATGTTGTTGACTACCTGGATGGGCCTTGGTTATTACATGATGGTCTTTCTTGCGGGGTTACAAAATATTTCAGAGGAGTTGTATGATGCTGCGATGATCGATGGCTGTAATGCCTGGCAAAAGCACTGGCATATTAGCTTGCCGGGCCTGCGTCCGCAGATTACGTTTGTTGCTGTGATCTCGAGTCTGGCTGCTTTGGAAGTCTTCAACGAGATTTTTATCCTCTTTGGTCCCGGCGGCGGCTTACTGAATAGCGCCGTGACAATGGTATTTTATCTCTGGAGGCAGGCATTCAGATTGCAAAATGCCGGAATGGCTTCGGCAATTGCAATGGTCTTATTGGTTATTACGCTGGCCTTTTCGATCATCAATATTCGGGCTCTTGAACGAGGCACGGAGGAAGAATGATAGGACAACTGCAGACTCAACGTTCCCGCTGGACTCCTGCTCTTCGCAAAACCACAGAGACCATCCTTTGGTATATTGTGCTGTGTTTCGTGGCCATACTGACGGTCTTCCCATTTGTCTGGGTTTTCTTGACTTCATTCAAGGGACCAAATGATGCAATCTACTCTGTGCCGCCCCAACTTATTCCACATGAGCCGACCTTTGCCAATTATTTGAGAGTCTGGGATCAACTGCCCGTCGCAGTTTTCTTCTCCAATAGCATTATTGTGACAGTGGTCTCCGTCATTTTGAATCTGTTGTTGACGTCGCTCGCAGCGTACGCTTTCGCCAAGATGAATTTTCCGGGCCGCGACGTGATTTTTTATCTGCTCCTGGCGACATTCATCGTGCCCCCCCAACTCACCTACATTCCCAGTTTTGTCCTGGCTGTCAATGTCTTTCATTACTATGACACAATCTTGGCCTTGATCTTTCCAAGCCTTGCGACCGTGTTCAATATATTTCTACTACGACAGGCATTCAAGACTGTGCCCAATGATCTCATTGATGCAGGGCGTATTGACGGTGCAAGCGAGCTCCGTATCTGGTGGAGCATATTATTGCCGATCGTGCGCCCAACGCTTGCTACCGTTGCCATCATTACCTTCGTCACGCAGTGGAATGATTTTTTCTGGCCCTCGTTGATGCTGCATACGCGCGAACACATGACTTTACAAGTGGGGCTGGTGGCAATGCAGGGTATGTTCACCTCCGATACACGCGGTATGGCCGCGGGCGTGGTTATGACTGTGATCCCTATCCTGATCGTATTCGTTACCTTACAGCGTCAATTTGTACGTGGTTTAACGGGCGCAGTAAAAGGATGATCTCGGTAATGCTTCCTCAAAGACTAAACGGGGAGTCAGCTTATTTGCTTAACCAGTCATTCTATTTCAAAACCGGGTTATTATTATGACCTGGGTCAAACAGTTGAATTAAGGGATATCAAGGTACAGAAGGAATGCAATAATGCTCAAAATAGCAGTCATCGGTGGCGGATCCACCTACACCCCGGAACTTGTAAATGGCTTTCTCTTACGCCACGACGAATTTCCGCTTGATGAACTCTGGTTAATGGACATTGATGAAGAGCGACTCAAAGTCGTGGGCGGATTCGCTCAACGCATGGTGGAAGCCAAAGGGTCGCCATTCAAGGTTATCCTCTCCACAAATCAAAGAGAATCCGTCAAAAATGCAGATTATGTCACGACGCAATTACGCGTGGGGCATATGGAGGCGCGCCGCCGCGATGAATATCTTGGTCTACGACATGGTTTGATAGGGCAGGAAACAACCGGGATCGGTGGAATGGGCAAAGCGCTACGTACCATCCCTGTAATTTTGAAAATTGCGCAGGATATTAAAGAAGTTGCCAAACCAGGAACAATGTTGGTTAACTTCACGAACCCGGCAGGATTGGTAACTCAGGCTCTAAGCAAATATGCCGCTGACGTTCCCGCAGTTGGAGTCTGCAACGTCCCTATAACAACAAAAATGGGAATTCTCGAAGGGTTGGAAAAAGCTACAGGTAAGAAGATCAACCCTGATCATGCCGAGTTGAAGACCCTTGGTTTGAATCATCTGTCCTGGCATCGCGGCTTTACGATTGACGGGGAAGATGTCTGGCCACAGGTCATTGAAGGATTCATTTCAGACCTTAAGAAAGAATCAGAACCTGAATGGGAACCGCGCACGATCGAAGTCCTTCGGATGATGCCAAATTATTATCTGCAATATTTCTATCAGACCGACAAAAAGTTGAAGTCACAGGAGAAGTGGCCACCTTCCCGTGCGGAAGAAGTAATGGAAGTTGAAAAAGATTTATTGCGTGAATACTCTGACCCGAATCTAAAAGTACCTCCTGCAGGTTTGATGAAGCGCGGCGGTGCCTATTACTCGACTGTCGCAACCCAATTGCTCAATGCCCATTACAACGACCTGGGCGAGACTCACGTAGTCAACATCAAGAACGGCGATGCAGTGAAGGAATGGCCCGCGGACTGGGTCTTGGAAATTCCCTCGACAGTCAAGAAGAGTGGTATCACCCCCATTCCCACAGAGCCATTACCTGTTGCATGCTTCGGCTTGATCTCTGCGGTGAAAGCTTATGAATTGCTTACAGTGGAAGCCGCTGTTCACGGAGACCGCGAGGCAGCCTATCAGGCTCTGCTGGTGAATCCATTGGGTCCCAAGGCGGATAAAGTGCAGGCAGTGCTCGACGATATGCTGGAAACACACAAAGAGCATCTGCCCCAATTCTGGAATTAGCCCAGACTACAGAGGGGCGACCCGCTCGGCCGCCCCTTTATTAACCTATACATATGCATTACTTCCTCGGGACCGATCTTGGCTCTACTAAGACTCACACACTCATTGTCGACGAAACCGGTCGTGCTCTTGGCTTTGGTGAAAGCGGACCGGCGAATCATGAGTCAGTCGGTTATGAGGGCATGTTCCGATCCATGAACAGTGGAATGGAGCAGGCATTGCACGCGGCAGGCTTGAAAAAAGAGGAAATAACCGGAGCCGGTTTCGGCGTGGCAGGATACGATTGGTCCTCCGAAATCGAAGCCAACACTGCCGTCATCGATCGCCTCGGTCTCAACGCACCCTATAAATTCGTCAACGATGCGGTGCTGGGACTCCTCGCAGGCTCAGAGCAAGGATGGGGCGTGGTCCTCGTCTCGGGGACGGGATCAAATTGCCGCGGCTGGGATCGCGAACACAAGCGTGAAGGACGTGTCACCGGGCACGGTGTCTTGATGGGAGAAGGTGCGGGCGGCTCTGAACTTATGCATCGTTGCATGCAGATCATTGGCTACTCATGGACCAAGCGCCTTCCTAAGACCGCGCTCGCTGATGCGATCGTTGCCCATGTTGGCGCCAAAGACCTGGAAGATCTGATGCGGGGTTATACAACTTATGAATATCATGTAGGAGCCGAGGCGGCTCGCACCGTCTTTCGTGTGGCAGAAGATGGTGATGAGGCCGCGCGTGACCTCATTCGCTGGGCAGGAACTGAACTGGGTGAACTGGCAAACGCTGTGATCCGCCAACTTGAGTTCGAGAATCTTGCCTTTGATATTGTTATGACAGGTAGTATGTTCGAAGGGGGTCCCATGCTGATCGAACCAATGCGCCAGACGATTCACAAAGTCGCATCGAAGGCCCGCCTTGTGCGCCTAAGTGTTCCACCTGTGTTTGGCGCTGTGATCCTTGGCATGGAAGCAAACGGGTTGAAAGTAAGACCTTCCATCCGCAAAACCATGTCAGATACGATATCTGTAGTTAAGGATATCTCAGTGAGGCAAGTGTCAACGGACTGAATTCTCCTTCTACCCTATTCCTCTTGCCTAGACAAATTATCAAACCTCGCTTTATGACTGAGCTCGAGAAACCAGTTTACCAGACTGGGTCTCTCAAAGGTAGCGAACCTGCCCGGCTCATATCGTTCGACAGCCTTTCCCAGTTCTAGAAAAATTTAAGATAAGCGTCACTTGACTCTGGATTACGTTAATGCAATAATGTAAGCAGTTACAGTAACCGCTTACATAAGGATTTTATGACGCGACGCTCCGATTCCGTTACCATCTATGATGTAGCCCGAGAGGCAGGTGTCTCTGTTGCCACTGTAAGCCGGTACATTAATCGAAATGCGCCAGTCTCGGCAGAGGTTGCAGAACGGTTAGATCGAGTGATGAGTGACCTGAGATATGTGCCACACGCGGCGGCACGGCACCTGGCAAGCCGCAAAACACGTGTGATTGGTCTTCTACTCAGCAACTTACATAACGATTTTTTTGTTCCGCTCTTGAATGGCATTGAGGCGGTTGTGAGTAAAAAAGGCTATAACTTGATTGTCGCCACCTATCACGCGAATAGTCGCAATGATATGCCTGCACCGATAGGGCCACATAACACGGATGGATTGCTGATTTTTTCAGACGGTCTCGTTGATGAGGATTTGGCGAACCTCAACGCAAGCGGTTTCCCAATGGTGCTGGTACATCGCACCCCTCCCCCTTCCCTTTCCATTCCCAGTGTAACTGTTGAAAATATAGAAATCACCCGTAAACTGATCGAGCATCTCATTCAGGTGCATGGGAAACGCCGCATTGTATTCATGCGCGGACCCATCCATCAGGAGGATTCAAATTGGCGCGAAGTAGGCTATAAATCTGCGCTGGCGGCAAATGACATCGCCTTCGATGAGAATCTCATGCTGAACGGAGAATTCGAACGCGACATCGCCTTCCAGGTCTTGAATGATTTTCTTGGTAACGGAAGGCAGGTCGCGTTCGATGCTGTATTTACAGGTGATGACGATGCCGCCATTGGCGTACTAAGAGCTTTACACAAACACGGATATCGGACACCTGAAGATATTGCCGTTGTGGGATTTGACGATCTTGGTTTTGCTCCTTTCCTGAACCCGCCCCTGACGACCGTCCGTGCCCCAACCGAGTCCGTAGCAAGGATCGCCACCGAACGGTTGTTTGACATCCTTGAGAATAAGCCTTCGGACGGAGCGGTCGTCCTGCCTACTGAAATTATTTTCCGCCATTCGTGTGGTTGTCAATTTGAACAAAAATTATAGCAAAGGAGGTAATTTTATTCATAAACCTAAATCCTATTTCTCAATCTCTGTCGTATCCAAAATCCTAGTCTGAGGAGAAAACTCACCATGAAGAAACTTATGTACGTACTGTCCCTCTTGATCGTCGCTTCGATGGTCCTTGCAGCATGTGGCGCTCCCGCCCCAACCGAAGCCCCCCCGGCGGCGACAGAAGCCCCTGCAGCAACAGAAGCCCCGGCGGCAACCGAAGCCCCGGCAGCAACCGAAGCTCCCGCCGGAGAAGCTGACCCGAATGCTCTGCCCCGCAACGAGACCCTGTACTTCAATGGCCAACAGTGGGGTTCTGTCGTCTGTTGGAATCCGTACTCTACCAGCTGCAATAATGCGATGGTTTTCGACACCAATGAGAGAGGCGCTCGTGTCACCATGTTCGAAACCCCGTACATGTACAACATGCTCGATGGCAAGCAGTATCCTCTGCTGGCTGACGGCGATTACGAGTGGAACGCTGATCGGACTGAGATCACCTTTAAGATCAAAGAAGCTGCCCATTGGAGCGATGGCACCCCGGTAACCGCCGAGGACGTTGCCTATACCTGGG